>DATJDT010000036.1:0-2163 GCA_035497275.1 Pedobacter sp. | reverse complement strand
CTTTTATATCGCAGAAAAATATAACTATAATACCCTCTTTATTGGCATATCAGTTATGCTTTTCGCTTGTGCCTATGGTTATAGTGCCTTAGATTTCAAAGGAAAAACCGCTAGCGACAATACCTTACCTATTGAATAAATGAAAGGTGGGAAAACAATAACTCCCTTAATTTTGTTCACTAAGGACATGAAAAAACGGATACACATTTTAGAAGATGATAGGGACATAGGTTATATCATCGAATTTTTATTGAAGGATGAGGGATATGATTTACAGCTTTCCTCAACATTTAAAGAGATGAAAAAGAAGTTAAAGGATTCTATTCCTGATCTTTTCATATTGGATGTAATGTTGCCCGATGGGAATGGAATTGAAATCTGTCATGATTTAAAGAACGATATGTTCACAAAACATATTCCTGTTATCGTAATGTCGGCTAATATTAGGAGTAAGCAAATGAGTGAAATGGCTGCACCCGACGCTTATATCAGCAAACCTTTTGATTTGGATGATATTGAAAACAGCATAAAGAAACTTTTGGCTTAGCACTTATTTGTTACAACTATTAATACTCGAAAGAAATTATTAATTTCGACGCTTATCTGAATTATGCAAGGCGAAGAGTGTATTTATTATCAAGACAAAATATTTGATAGAGTTTCATTTCCAATTAAAGGCACCAAGGAAACTCAATTTGAAGATTGCAGTTTTAAGAGCTGCGATTTCACTGACGTTAATTTCACTGGCTGCGATTTCTCGAACACTACTTTTGAGAACTGCAATTTGAGCATGGTAAAACTTGGCTACATTGGCCTAGACAAAGTTCATTTTACCGATTGTAAATTGGTAGGATCAGATTTCTCTAATGTTAAAGATTTTCTATTTACTGTAGGCTTTACTAACTGTATATTAGACTATGCGGCATTCATGAAGAAAAAGAATCGTAAGTGTAAATTTAGCAACTGCTCTTTAAAAGGAACAGATTTTTCTGAAGCCGACCTCAGCGAATCAGTTTTTGATCGCTGTGATTTAAGTGGTGCTGTATTTATGCAAACAATATTAAATGGATCAAACTTTACAACAGCCTATAATTTTACCATTGATCCTGAAAAAAACCTACTTCGAAAAGCAAAATTTTCTTCGGAAGGCTTGGCAGGATTGTTGACTACCTATGGTATAATTGTAAGCTAAAACTGCAAACTGATAATAAAACGGTATGGAAACCGTTCTTTTCCACTAACACATAACACATTTGTAAAAAAACCTGATATGACTTCTCATTCTATTAAAAAATTAATTGCATTCTCATTTCTTAGTGCGCTACCATTCTTCGCTATTGCCCAGAAACCAAATTGGCAAAATTTAGACCTTAAAACAGATACTACTTTCGGAATAAGTACAGAAAAAGCTTATAAAGAGCTGTTAAAAGGAAAAAAATCGACACCAGTGTTGGTTGCGGTTTTAGACGGTGGCGTAGATTTGAATCATGAAGACTTAAAACGCGTAATCTGGACAAACAAAAAAGAAGTTGCAGGAAATGGAATTGATGATGATAAGAATGGTTATAAAGATGATTTACATGGTTGGAATTTTTTAGGTGGACCAACTGGTTCGATTGAACATGAAACATTAGAGCTAACTCGACTAGTAAGAAGAGATAATATCCGTTTCGCTGGACTTACGGCTGAAACAGTGCCAGCTAAGGATAAAGCTGATTATGATGCCTTTATTAAGAACAGAACAAAATTTGAACAAGATCTAGTTACTGCAAGAAGTAACTATGCAGGTGTTTCGGGTTTCAAAAGTGCATTAGACCCAGTCATAAAAAAAATTGGCAAGGAAAACCCAACTCTTTCAGATTTAGAGGGTTTTCAGCCACAGGGCGAAAGAGAAACTAGGGTTAAGGAAGCATTGAAAGATATTTTAAAGGATATGGATTTCAAAACATTTTACGAGACCCAAATTTTAGAAGGTGTTAAATATTATGGAGATCAAATAAACTTTAATTATAATGTAGATTTTGATCCCCGTAATATAGTTGGGGATAATCCAAATGATGTTAAGGAGCATTTTTATGGTAATAACGATATCAAAGGCCCAGATGCTTTGCACGGTTCTCACGTAGCAGGTATAATTGGGGGCGACCGTACCAATAGTTTAGG
>DATJDT010000035.1:0-5027 GCA_035497275.1 Pedobacter sp. | reverse complement strand
TGCTGGTACGCCTAGTGATGGCTCCTATACGATTGTTAAGTCCACCACTAACTTAAATCCGGGTTGGCATCAAAACATTATCAATCATACAAACGATCCCAACGGGTATATGATGGTGGTAAATGCGTCTAATACACCGGGTATCTTTTATCAAACGACTGTTAGTGGTCTTTGTCCGGGTGTGACGTATGAATTTGCTGCTTGGGTAATCAATATTTTAAGAAATTCGGGCATTAAACCTAATATCAAATTCACCATTCAAAACAACGGTCAAACTATTGGAGAATTTTGGACTGGCGATATCTTAGAAGGATCGGCAACTGATTGGAAAAGGTATGGAACAACATTCAAAACCCCACCCAATGTTGGAGTCATTACCTTAATTATGACCAATGAAAACCCAGGCGGAAGTGGAAATGATTTAGCGTTAGATGACATAACTTTTCGGGCATGTGGTCCAAAAATTACGCCTGTAATCGTGAATACGAGTTCTAGTACGGCTAATATCTGTGAAGGACAATCTGCAACAGTTAACTTATCAGCAACAGTATCTCAAGTATATACAGACCCTGCTTATCAATGGCAGGTAAATACAGGCTCGGGTTGGAGCGATCTCAACTTACCAGGTGCCCAATCTACCCAGGTAGCCATAACTTACACGAAAGCTATAGCGGCGACTTATACTTATCAACTTTTGGTTGCTGAACGTGCCAATATCAATTCGCCGAATTGCAGAATTGTATCGTCTCCCCTAACCGTTACCGTTCATACTAATCCAGTCCCTATCGCTACTTTTAGTGGTTTGCCTTGTGAAGGATCTACCATTACCTTAGCGGCAACATCTGGTGCAACTTTCTTGTGGACTGGCCCTAATAATTTTACTTCTACCCTACAAAATCCAATTTTAACGAATGTAATACCAGCTCAATCGGGCATTTACAAAGTTGTGGCAACAAATGCAGCGGGATGCTCCACTACAACTCAATTAGACTTACAAATTTTACCTAGGCCAGTAGCTATTACGAACATTCCAAATGGAGTAACTTCCATTTGTGAGGAAAGTAAAGTTCAATTAATTGCATCAGGAGGCACATCTTACCACTGGGAGCCAGCAGTCGGATTGTCGGATCAAAATATTGCCAACCCTATAGCCTCACCCTTAACAACTACTACCTATACTGTTTCAGTTTCAAACGGTCTATGTACTGTTTCTACTTCGGTGCTCATTAATGTCACCAAAAAAGCAAAAGCTGATGCTGGTGCCGACAAAAAAGCATTTTTCGGTAAATCGGTAAATTTAGAGGGTAAGGCTAGCGGTGATAACGTTACTTACAAATGGAGTCCATCAACCTACCTAGATGATCCTAACAAATTAAACCCTATTGCAACGCCCCCTAATAATATGACTTATACCTTAACGGTTAGTTCAAACTGCGGCATTAGCACCGACGATGTTTTTGTAAGAATTTACCCAAAAATCGAGATCCCAAATACTTTTACACCCAATGGCGATGGGAAGAATGACCAATGGAATATTCCGGCGTTGGAAGCATTTCCAACACATACCATTAAAATAGTGAACAGAAATGGCCTTACTGTTTTCGAGCATAAAGATTCGTATTTGCCATGGGATGGAAAGTTTAATCAAAAAGATGTTCCAGTTGGAACTTATTATTATACGATTTACTTGAACGAGGATTTCAAAACTTTAAGTGGCTGGGTGTTTGTGGTGAGGTAAAGAAATGCTATTTTTGAACAAAATGTATATCATAAAAGTAAAAGGCATTGCCAAGATCCCAGATTATGTTCAGTTAAGAGATGAAAAATTCACTTTATTGGCTTATTTTAGGGTAGATAGACCTGATAAATCATTAGAAAAATTAGGATTTGGCGAAAAACAAGCTTATATTATGAATTTCATCCATGATTTGCCGTTTGGGCAAATTGCTAAAATTGACCTATAGAACATGGCAGGACACTCAGTTATTAACTTACAAAACGTAGATGTTTATCAACAAAAGCATCTTGTTTTATCAAATGTAAATTTGAATATTGAAAAAGGTGAATTTGTTTTCTTAATCGGACAAACCGGATCGGGAAAGAGTAGTTTGCTTAAAATTATATATGGGGACTTACATATCGGAAATGGCAATGGTAAAGTTGCAGATTTTGATCTTAAGAATTTGGCAGACAAAGAAGTACCTTACTTAAGACGTAAATTGGGGATTGTTTTTCAAGACTTTCAGCTTTTAAGTGATAGAACGATTGAGAAGAATTTAGAATTTGTTTTAAAAGCAACGGGCTGGAACGATGAAAACCTAATTAATGAGCGAATTAAAGACGTATTAGATAAGGTAGGTTTGCGCTCAAAAATCAAGAAAATGCCCCATGAAATTTCTGGTGGCGAGCAACAACGTGTAGTCATTGCACGGGCATTATTAAATAATCCAGAAATTATTTTAGCCGATGAGCCTACGGGAAATTTAGACCCAGAAACCTCAGAAGAAATCGTTTTGTTGTTAAAACAAATTAGTCAGAGTGGAACCGCAGTGTTAATGGCCACACATGATTATCATATTATCAGAACCTTCCCTTCCCGAATTATTAAATGCGAAGGCGGCGTGATGCACGAAGATGCCCAAATAGCCTAAGTCAATTCTGACAAAACACAATAAATCAGTCATTCTGTTCAGTAATACTCCTATAAAACTGACAGCATGGCTGATTTTTGTTATTGGCAAAACTTTTGAGTTTAAACCCAAAAACACGAGTATACAACATGTTCAATAAGAAGAAAAAGAACGAAGAGCCTATCATTGAGGAGCAGCCAGAAACAATAGCTCAGGAAACAAATGAAAATACAACCCCTGAGGAGCCTATTATAGAATTAACTGTTGAAGAGAAATTGCAACAAGAAAACAGTGTATTAAACGATAAATATCTTCGTTTATTCGCAGAATTTGATAATTATAAGCGTAGAACACAAAAAGAGCGTATTGAATTATTACAAACTGCTGGAAAAGACGTTGTAGTTTCTTTACTACCTGTTTTAGACGATTTTGATCGCGCGTTAAAAGCAACAGAAACGGCAACAGAAGTTAATGCTATTCGTGAAGGAATAATGCTTGTTCAAAATAAATTGAAAAGCATTTTAACTCAAAAAGGGTTAAAAGAAATGGAAAGTTTACATACAACTTTCGATACAGATATTCACGAGGCTATTACTAAAATACCTGCACCTACCGACGATTTAAAAGGAAAAGTAGTTGATGAACTGGAGAAAGGTTATACTTTAAATGATAAAGTTATCCGTTTTGCGAAAGTAGTTGTTGGAGCATAAATAAAATGAGCAAAAGAGATTTTTACGACATTCTTGGCGTAGCTAAAAACGCATCAGCGGAAGAAATTAAAAAAGCTTACCGTAAATTGGCTATTAAGTATCATCCAGATAAAAACCCAGATGATAAAGTTGCTGAAGACAAATTTAAAGAAGCTGCAGAAGCATACGAAGTACTAAGTAGCCCTGAAAAAAAACAACGCTATGACCAATATGGTCACGCTGGTGTTGGAGGTGCTGCTGGAGGCGGTGGCTATGGCGGCGGCGGCATGAACATGGAAGATATTTTTAGCCAGTTCGGCGATATCTTTGGTGGTGGTGGTGGAAGCCCTTTCGATAGTTTCTTTGGCGGCGGTGGTCAGTCTAGAAGCAGCGGAAGAAGAGTTGCAAAAGGCACTAATCTTCGTATAAAAGTTAAATTAACGCTTGAAGAAATAGCAAACGGCTCAGAGAAAAAAATAAAAGTAAATAAGCAAATTACTTGTAAAACTTGTGATGGTAGTGGTGCAAAAGACAGATCATCAGTGAGTACTTGTAGTACCTGTGGTGGTAGTGGAGCTGTACGTAGGGTAACTAATACAATTTTAGGCCAAATGCAAACTACGGCAACTTGTCCTACTTGTCATGGTAGCGGCCAACAAATTACTGCAAAATGTGGTGCTTGTCATGGTGAAGGAATTGTACGTGGCGAAGAAACCATTAACATTAACATCCCTGCCGGAGTTAGTGATGGCATGCAATTAAGCATGGCAGGAAAAGGTAATGCCGCGCCTAATGGTGGTGTACCTGGTGATTTGATAATCTTAATTGAAGAATTACCACACGAAACATTGAAACGTGAGGGGAATAATATTGTGTACGATTTACATTTAAGTATTATCGACGCAGCTTTGGGAATTAGTGCCGAAGTTCCAACCATTGATGGAAAAGCTAAAATTAAAATCGATGCTGGAACGCAAAGTGGAAAATTATTACGCCTAAAAGGTAAAGGTATTCCTGAAATTAATTCCTATCACCGTGGGGATGAAATTATCCATGTAAATATCTGGACACCAAAAGTGCTAAATAGCGAGGAAAGGGCAATGTTAGAAAAGCTCAGAGAATCTCCAAACTTTAAGCCTCAACCAGGAAAACACGATAAGAGTTTCTTTGATAAAATGAAAGAATACTTCGAGTAATAAAATTAAACAAGCCGATATATAAGTATATCGGCTTGTTTGTTTAAGCAATATCCACAGATGCATTCGTAACAATTAAAGGTTTTAGTTATCTTAACTGCACTAAAACTAAAATTTATCATAATGTTAAGTGTAAAAAATATTGTTAAACAATATGCAGCCCACCGCGCTTTAGACAATGTAAGTCTGGAAGTAGAAAAGGGCAAAATATTTGGGCTCCTGGGGCCCAATGGTGCGGGCAAAACCTCTCTCATCCGTATTATTACACAAATTACTGCGCCAGATAGTGGCGAGGTAATATTTAATGGTAAACGCTTGAACACTGATCATATTTCGCAAATTGGCTACCTACCAGAAGAACGAGGTTTGTATAAAAAAATGGAAATTGGTGAACAGATCTTATATCTTGCTAAATTGAAAGGTTTAAGTACAGCAGAGGCGACTAAACGTATTAGATTCTGGTTGATGTAATACAGTGGCTACAAACTGAACTTTTTGCTGCATTCCTTTAC
>DATJDT010000034.1:0-1932 GCA_035497275.1 Pedobacter sp. | reverse complement strand
GGTCGTTTGTGCTAATATCTTCAAAAAGCTGTTCCATGCTCACAAAATGCTTAGGTTTACTTTTATCCTTGTAAAACTGGATAATTTCAGTCTGCTCTTTAGGTTCAGGTTGCACTAAGAAATCAATTGGGGTTTTATATTTATTTTCATCAACGCTGGCTATCGAGTGTAAGAGTACCCAAACATTTCGCTTTACTTGCGTAAACACAGTGTCTAGATGCATAAAATCCCGTTTATTTGGGATTCTTACCACCGTAACTTTCTCCACCACATTGTTTTCGAATAACAATTTCATAGCCTCGTTAGCGCCATAGGGCGAAGTACGTTCGCTACAACCTATGAGCACGTGATTCGGACTAATCATCATCACATCACCACCTTCCAACGTAGTTCTGTTCTCTAGTTCTTCGCCAGGGCGGAGAAAATGATGCTCCGAATCAGGGATTTCTAGTACGTGATCTTTGTAATTATCAAATAATGGGTGGTTAAAGAAAATATAACGCATCAATAAACTTTCGCGCACCCTAGCTTTTTTAGCAGGTTTATTGAGTAAGATATAATCATTAATGGTAGTACCTACATCTCTGGTAAAGATCAAATTCGGAATAGGAGAGAAGATCATCCTTCCATCCGGTAACGAGCCAGAAATTAAAGTCTTTGCCAGTTCCTTAGGGTCAGTTTCGATTAATTGTAATTGAAGCTTATAAGTACAGCCCTCAATGGCGCAAACCGAAGCACTTAATTTCTTTTTAATAGCAGTGTTTTCTAAAACATCTCCCAACAACTGTTGTAATTCGATTACATTTTCTGAAGCGTGAAAATCTTTACTATCAGGTTTAAAAAATGATCTATTAGCTTCTTCTGAGTCAATAGTTGCTAACTTTCCTTTAATCTTAGCAGGGTCCAAGAAATACATCAATAATTTGATATAATGATCGTATTCCTCTTTACGAATGGTATCTAAATGAACAATATCTTCGAATAGCCAATCTTGAGCTTTGGAGGGTACAACCTTACCTAGTCCACTATCGGGACTATGAATTAATAATTTTCTTAACCGACCTATTTCTGTATTAACCTGTATTTTGAAATTATCTTTCTGCTCGCTCATATATTTGGTTTGTAGTACTGCAAAGCTAGAAGATTTTTTCTGAAACAGAAGTTTGTTTAAGCAATAAGAGAACCCTCGCAACTCCTCGCAATGACGGATATACTTGGCAAATACTAAGGTTTAGCCAAAAAATCTAGCACAGCTTTATTAAAAAGAGCCGGATTTTCTTCAGGAACAAAGTGCGTTTGGCCTTTAAAGATCAATACTTCCGCTTTAGGAATGCTTTTAGCAATTAAGCGAGTATGCCCGTCTAATATTATGTCCTTTTCGCCGGCCAATACTAAAGTCTTCGCGGTTATTTTTTGTAGATCGCTTGCGACAATGTGAGGTTCGGTCAACAACATTTCCATTAAGCGTAAAGTAGTTAGGTTAGCAGGATCATTCTTGTTTTTTAGTTTATTGATATCTCTTTTTGTCTCCGTTAATATTTTTTTAGTGACAGAAGTTTCTGAAGGGTCAAGGTTGGCGCCCATGGTAATCAGTTTCTTAACATAATCGGGATATTTCATTGCTAGAATGAGCCCAGTGTTGCCACCATCACTCTAACCCAATAAATTAACTTGCTTTAAATGCAGTGTATCTAGCAAGGTTTTCATGTCTTCTGCAAAAAGATCATAAGAAAAGTGTTCAGTAGTTTTGTCAATACTTTTACCTTGGCCTCTCGTGTCGACCACAATTACCTGGTAATGTTTAGCAAGTTCAGGAATTTGGAACTTAAATGAGGTGATGGAGCCACCATTGCCATGAAGCAAGAGTAATGGTTCTCCTTTACCATAAGTTTCATAGTAAATTTTTGTTCCCTTGCTGTTTATATACTTTCC
>DATJDT010000033.1:0-5663 GCA_035497275.1 Pedobacter sp. | reverse complement strand
CATTAAGTGGAGATCGTTTCTTTTATCCAAATCCTTTAGCATCCATGCACCAACATCAACGAAGCGCTTGGTTTGCTTGTGCATGTTGTATTTCTAACATGACACGATTCTTGCCATCAGTGCCGGGTTATGTATATGGCCAAAATGAAAATAACCTATATGTTAACCTTTTTATGGCAAACAAAGCCAATATTAAGTTACCTGTTGGTGAAGTTAACATTACGCAACAAACAGAATATCCTTGGAAAGGTACTGTAAAAATTGATGTACAACCAGCCAAGGCTTCCCAATTTACCTTGCATGTTCGTATTCCTGGATGGGCTAAAGACGCACCAGTGCCGAGCGATTTGTACAGTTACCTGGATAAAAAAAATAGAAAGGTTAATTTGTTACTGAATGGAAAACCATTAGCTTATAAAATTGAAAAGGGTTATGCAGTAATTACACGAAAATGGACAAAGAGTGATCAATTAATACTCGAACTTCCAATGGAAATTGAAAAGGTGATTGCTAATGCGAACGTAAAAGACGATGTTGGTAGATTTACTTTCCAGAAAGGACCAATAGTTTATTGCCTTGAGGGACCTGATAATAAGGATGGATTGGTACAAAACATCATGGTTTCAAAAGATGCCAAAGCAACTACCTTTTTTAATACAGCTAAGTTGAATGAAATTGAAGAGATTTATGTAGATGGAACCGGTACAAAAAGACAGGTTGGTAGTGATGAACTTCTTCAAGTAAACCAAAAAGTAGTAGCTATACCTTATTATGCATGGGCAAATAGAGGGCCAAGTGATATGACGGTTTGGGTTCCCTATGAGCCGTCGGCTGCTAGACCGCAACCAGCACCAACCATAGCTTCGAAAAGTAAAGTAAGTTCATCATTAAAGAACCCGCGGCTTTTAGAAGCGGTTAAAGACCAGTATGATCCGGCAGATTCTAAAGACACCAATTATCCATACTTGCATTGGTGGCCAAAAAAGAATACGGTAGAATTTGTACAATATGATTTTGCAGATCAAGAAACTGTATCTGAATCGGGTGTTTATTGGTATGATGATGGACCTTGGGGTGGATGTAGAATTCCGCTTTCTTATAAGATTTTATATTTAAAAGACGGTAATTGGTTGCCCGTAGAAGTAGTTAGTGCCTCAGGGATTTCGAAAGACCAGTTTAATGTGCTTAAATTTAAACCCGTGCAAACAAAAGCACTGAAAATCGAAGTTCAACAACCAATAGACCATTCGTCAGGTATTCATGAATGGAAAGTAAAATAGATTTTTGCTGAAATTGTAATAAAGAAACTAGCTAAGTACTGTGATGGTGCTTAGCTAGTTTTATAAAGGATAAGCCGTATCACTTTTTGCCTCAGAGAGCACAAAAAAGCTCTGTACTGTTGTAATATTTGGAAGTGTTGCCAACTTTGTTCTATAAAAGGTATGGTATGAATCCATATCACTGGTCGCTATTCTTAAGAAGAAGTCGTACGCCCCAGTCATTTGCAGGCATTCCATTACTTCAGGAAATTTGGTAACTTCCTTTTCAAATTCATTTAGGGTAGCTGCAGCATGGTCATTCAGTAATACTTGTGAAAACGCAACTAAGTTACTGCCTACTTTTTTTCTATCTAAAATGGCTACAACCTTCTTTATATAGCCTTGATCTTTTAGTCTTTTAACACGTTCGTGGATAGTGGCGATGGACTTATTTAATTTATAAGAAAGCTCCTTATTCGTTAATGATGCATCATTTTGAAGCAATTTAAGAATTCCCAAATCAGTTTGATCAATATTGTTCTGCATAGCCTTTGAAAAAAAATCAGGTTTCGTCTCTTGATGGAGTAAATTTCTGAAAAATTTCTTATTATCTAGTAATAAACCATAAAATTTATGGATAATCAGTAAATCATTGTTAGTTAATTCAGATATAGTCAATTTTGCTTCAAGAATTGTTAACCTAAAACAGTTAAATTATTTCTCCATGATTGTTGAACCAGAAGTAATGTCAGTATCAAAAGCATCCATTGAAGCTAAGTTTAATCACTTGAATAAACTGATTGGAAATACACCAATGCTTAGGCTTAACTATACCTATATGGGTAAAAAGGGTTTCATTTATGTAAAATGTGAGCATTATAATTTAACTGGGAGTATAAAAGACAGAATGGCATTGCACACCCTTTATTTAGCTTATAAAGAGGGTAGTATAAAACCTGGCAACCAGATTATTGAAGCTACTAGCGGTAATACGGGTATAGCATTTGCTGCTATAGGTAGAGCTTTAGGTCACCCAGTTAAAATTATCATGCCAAATTGGTTAAGCAAAGAGCGGATAGATATTATTAAAAGTTTAGGTGCTCAAGTAGAGCTGCTTAGCAAGGAGCAAGGAGGTTTTTTGGGAAGTATCAAACTTTCTGAGTTTTATGCAGCGGCCGATCCAAACGTTTTTTTACCACAACAATTCGAAAATAAGGCTAACCCCGAAGCGCATGAAAAAACAACTGGAGTAGAAATTTGGAAACAGCTAACCAACTTAAATATTTTTCCAGAGGCTTTCGTTGCAGGTGTTGGAACTGGTGGTACCATTATGGGTGTTGGCAAATATCTAAAATCGCAAAACCCGTCGATTAAAATCCATCCATTAGAACCAGCTGAATCCCCAACTTTAACTACAGGCTATAAAGTAGGCAGTCATCGTATCCAGGGAATATCTGATGAATTTATTCCGGAAATTGTAAATCTTGTTGAACTTGATTCTGTGATACAGGCAAATGATGGTGACGCGATTTTGATGTCGCAAAAGTTAGCTACCCAATTAGGATTGGCAGTAGGTATTTCATCTGGTGCAAATGTAATTGGTGCAATTAAGTTACAGCAAGCTTTAGGCGAAAATAGTGTAGTTGTTACCATTTTGTCTGATAGCAACAAAAAATACTTAAGCACCGATTTAATGAAAATTGAACCAATAAAGGATGGTTATCTAAGTCCCGATACACAGTTTATTGATTACGAAGCAATAGATAGATTACAACACTAAAAATTATAAGAACCACAAAATGAAAAAAATAATCTTAACGCTAGCAGTAGCCCTTTTTAGCCTTGCTACTTATGCACAAATTGAAAAACCAGTAACTTGGAGTTATGCAGCCAAAAAAACAAGTGCTACAGAAGCAACTGTATATTTAAAAGCTACTATTCAGGATGGATGGCATTTGTATTCTCAATTTGTTAAAGAAGGTGGCCCTGTTAAAACAACCATCACTTTTGATAAATCTAGCGCATTTATCTTAGTAGGTAAAACTATTGAACCAAAGCCAATCAAAAAGTTTGAAGCAACTTTTAACATGGATTTAAACTATTTTGAGAAATCTGTAATTTTTCAGCAAAAAGTTAAGTTAAAGGGCAAAACTGCTTTAGTCAAAGGTAAATTGGAATATATGGTTTGTGATGATCATCAATGTTTGCCTCCAGAAGAACTTACTTTTAGTGTAACGGTTAAATAGGCAGTTATCATGAAGTTTAAATATATTTTAGGATTCTTATTATTTATGCTGATAAGTAATCTTGCGATTGCTCAAAGTACTGACAGTATAAATGTTGACGAACTTGAGTTTACTGAAGTAAAGCCTGAAAAAGATACTGTCGCCAAAGTTGATCCAGGAGCCATTGTAAAAGAGGGAAAGTCTGAAACTTCAACTGTTGTAAAAGAAGCAACAACACCTGCTGAAAATACAACCCTTTTTGGCATTTTTATCTCAGGTTTTGTTGGTGGTCTTGCTGCACTATTAATGCCATGTATCTTTCCAATGCTGCCTTTAACGGTGAGTTTTTTCACTAAAGGAGCTGGAAAAGGAGGCGCATTTAGCAAGGCCGCGCTCTATGGATTCTTTATCATCTTAATTTACGTTGTTTTAGGCTTGCTCGTTACCATTATTTTTGGATCAGATGCATTGAATAGCCTCTCCACCAATGGCATTTTTAATTTTTTCTTCTTCCTTTTACTTGTACTTTTTGGAGCTTCATTTTTGGGGGCTTTCGAAATCACACTCCCTTCAAAATGGGTGAATAAAATGGATGAAAACTCGGATAAAGGTGGCTTAGCTGGATTGTTTTTCATGGCAGGTACGCTGGCATTAGTTTCCTTTTCATGTACTGGCCCTATAATAGGCACTTTATTAGTCCAGGCAGCAACAACAGGAGCATTGTTAGGTCCTGCGGTAGGGATGTTTGGCTTTTCATTTGCGCTAGCTATTCCGTTTGCACTATTTGCACTCTTTCCATCAGCGATGAACGCATTGCCTAAATCTGGTGGTTGGTTAAATAGCGTAAAGGTAGTGTTAGGTTTTTTAGAACTAGCTTTTGCGCTCAAATTTTTGAGCAATGTAGACTTAGCGTATCATTGGGAATGGTTTGATCGCGAGGTGTTTCTAGTACTATGGATTACATTGTTTGCTTTTATGGGTTTTTACTTATTAGGCAAGTTGAAATTTGCTCATGATAGTGATCTTAAATTTCTTAGTGTTCCACGCCTTTTAATGGCAACAATTGTATTTGCTTTTACCTTATATTTAGTTCCTGGATTGTGGGGAGCACCTTTACGCTCGGTTTCTGCATTTTTACCTCCTCAAGAAACGCAAGACTTTGATCTGTATACGGCATCTTTGGTAGGAACGGCTAACAATGAGCAAACTACCTCAACAGATATTCCGCATAAATATGCTGATATCTTTCACGCACCGTTAAAACTGAATGCATTTTTTGACTATAACGAAGGCATTGCTTACGCTAAAAAAGTAAATAAGCCTGTTTTAATCGATTTTACAGGTCATGCATGTGTAAACTGTCGAAAAATGGAGGCTAATGTTTGGCCAGACCCTGCGGTTCATCAAATGATTAACAATGACTATGTATTAATACAATTATATGTAGATGATAAAACTGAGTTAGCCCCTGCAGACGTGGTAGTAAATACAAAGGGAAAATCATTGACCACGATAGGAAAAAAATGGAGTGATTTGCAAGCTTCGAAATTTAACTCAAACTCACAACCGTTCTATGTTTTGTTAGATCCCAAAACAGAGCAATTATTGGCAACTCCACAAGGTGCCGATTATGAAATAGATAATTATAAAATGTTTTTAAGTACTGGCCTCAAGGCGTATGCAAAATAACATTAACGATATTCAGCCTTTAGTAAGTTGGATAATTTAGATAAATTAGTTTTAGTTAGCATAAGGGCAATGTTGGATGACTTGCCCTTATGCTTTTTAGATTTATTTTAAACTGGTTAAAATGTTATTAATACCAGTGAATATTAATTGTTGAGTTATTTTATAAATGGGTATTTTTATGAACTCACAAATCATTTTACTTATGGAAAAGTATTCACTAATAGATAAATACCTAATTAAATTCTTCCTGCTTTTGATAGTAACACCTGTTTTGGTTAAGGCTCAATCAAACAGCAAACCCTTAATCAGCAGCTTTAGCAAGGCCATGGTAATTACGCCACCCAAGAGTTATAACTTTGATCCATATTATAAGAAATTTACCGATGCGTACGGTATTCCGGTTATCTCTTCTGAGAATGTATCAGATGATGCATTATTGATAGCATCCGAGTCGTCGGGGTGCCCTGGAGCATGCCCGGGTACGCCGTGT
>DATJDT010000032.1:0-4971 GCA_035497275.1 Pedobacter sp. | reverse complement strand
GCAGGGTATACGATTCTTTGTATTTTGTAAGGCAGTTAAATACAATGAAAAGCCAACATAAGCCAATTCAAATAAATTACGGCGATGAAAAGCTCTTAGTATATTACAAAGACTCTTTTATTTTAACGCAACTCCGCTTTTTCCCCTATATCCAACTAGGCGTAATTGCATTATTTATTTTAGCTGCTTATGTAGCTTTTAGTCAGGCAAGAAAGGCAGAACAAGATCAGGTTTGGGTAGGCTTGGCGAAAGAGACAGCTCACCAATTAGGCACACCAATTTCCTCACTAATGGCTTGGGTAGAGCTCATCAAAGGGCGTTTTAATGCCGAAGATGATCCGCTTGTTGCTGAAATGGAAAATGACATCCATCGTTTGGAAGTTATTACAGATCGGTTTTCTAAAATTGGTTCTAAACCGATATTGGAAGATCATATGGTATACGTGGTGGTGCAGAATTTTGTTGATTATTTTAAAATTAGAACTTCTGACAAAATTAATATCGTAATTACTGGCGACAATCAGGTAAGAGCCCTCTTAAATGTGCCTCTTTTTGATTGGGTGATTGAAAATCTACTGAAAAATGCAGCGAATGCTATTGACAATGAGGGTACTATTACCATTAACATAACGGAGCACTTAGCTAAAGAAGAGGTATTTATCGATGTGATTGACACGGGTAGAGGTATTCCAAGCTCGAAATTTGATACGGTATTCCAGCCGGGTTATACAACGCGCAAAAGAGGATGGGGATTAGGTCTATCACTCACTAAACGTATCGTTGAAAATTACCATAGCGGAAAAATATTTGTTAAAGATTCAGAAATTGGCAAAGGGACAATATTTAGGATAATCTTAAAAAGCAGTATAACATATGAACCGACCACAAATTAATGAGTACCCTGAATGGGGCCAAAATTACATTAGTCAAGTAGAGGGAGATGTACTTGAAATACTAGAAAAACAGGCCACTGATTTTCCTAGTTTTATAAATAGCTTAACCGACAAGGAAAATTATGCCTATGCGCCAGGGAAGTGGACCATTAAAGAACTTGTTGGTCACATGATTGATACTGAACGCATTCTGGTTTACAGGTTATTATGTTTTGTGAGAGGAGAGGCCGCAGCCTTACCAGGCTTCGAAGAAGATGACTATGTAGCAAATGCACATTTTAAAGATGGCAATTTATTGAGCATGGCCGAGGAATTTTCTTTGTTGAGGAAAGCCAACCTTTATTTAATTAACTCGCTTAACGAAAATGAATTAGATAGGATGGGAACTTCAAATGGGAAACGAATGAGTGCGCGTGCTATTGTGTATGTTTTAGCAGGGCATGTTATTCACCATACCAAGGTTATTAAAGAAAGGTATCTATGACCTGGTTTAAATCCTTTACGCCAGCTATGCTAAATGATCGACCAAAAAATCATATAGGAGCCTTGCTCGGTATCGAGTTTACTGAAATAGGTGAGGATTTTTTAAGTGCAACTATGCCTGTCGACGAACGAACACATCAGCCAGCTGGGATTTTACACGGAGGTGCATCGGTGGTGTTAGCTGAGACACTTGGTAGCATCGCTTCTTATATGTGTATTGATCCTGATAAGTTTATTGCTGTTGGACTAGAGGTAAATGCGAATCACATCAGACCCGTACGGAGCGGGCTTGTAACAGGAATTTGTAAGCCTTTACACATCGGCGCGAAAACTCAAGTTTGGGAAATTAAAATGTATACTGATAAAGGTAAACTAAACTGTATCAGTAGATTAACAGTAGCAATATTGCCTAAGCCTCAATAAGCTTAGGCAATATTTCATCACTACCCTTGTTGATCAAGCCATTTTTTCTCTACAAAGTAAGAAACGATTAAGCCAAGTCCTCCAAAGATGCCAATGCATCCAAAATAAACTGCTGCTGCTTGTCCTTCTTCAGCATCCGACATTTCGCCACCAAATACTCCTCTAACTGTGAATAGGGCAATCAAAAGGCCAATGCCTAATCCTACTAATAACAATCCAAATTTTAGGCTTAAAAAAGGTTGGGGTGTAGTTTTACGAACGCCTGGATCTATTCCACGCTCAATCATTGCCATCTTTTCTTTATTGTTAAAATATCTGATTCCGAATATCATTGCGAAAGTGCAGATGAAAAATGTAATTGGTACTAATATTCCTTCCATGATTTTATTTTTTTAATGTTAATATTTCTTGTTGTTTAAGAACGTGTTCTGCATACTATGACTACAACAAAAAAATTTAGGTTACACCCTATGTGATTTTTTGTTTAGCTTTTAAATTGGTTAATCGTTTTATTTTCAACTATCTTTATTTACTAACCAGCTAATAGATCTAAACGATTATAGCTGTAACCTAATTTAAAAACGTTGCGTCTTAGCTACTATAATATGCAAGACAAGGAAACAGATTTAGCTTTAATTACAGCGATACTAGCTGGCCAAACTGCCGAATACGCGGTACTGGTTAAGCGTCACCAGCGTTTTGTATTTACTTTAGCTATGCGTTTCGCTAAGAATAGAGAAGACGCCGAAGAAATTGCGCAAGATTGCTTTGTAAAAGCTTATAGAGCTTTGGGAACGTTTAAACAAACATCGAAGTTTAGTACTTGGTTATATACCATAACTTATACCACAGCAATGAGTTTTCTGCGAAAAAAACGATTGGATACCACATCGATTAATGACGATGACCATGTATTGCAAATCGCAAATAGTGGTACTGATTTTGATGCAAATATAATAGAGCGTAAATCAACTTATGCTTACTTGAATCAAGCTATTGACATGCTGTTGCCTGATGATGCAGCAATTATCACGCTATTTTACAAGGGTGAACAAAGTTTGGAAGAAATAGCTTCTGCACTTAATATGGAAGCAAATACTGTTAAAGTAAAATTACATCGCGCGAGGTTGCGATTAAAAGATAAATTACAATTTTTGTTAAAGGATGAAGTTAAGGAATTGATATGAACACGATAGAAGAACAACTTTGGAACTATATTGATGGCAATTGTACGCCAGAAGAACAGTTAAAAATTGAAGCTAAATTAGCTATCAATGCTGAGTATTATGCTGTTTATGAGGGATTACTTAGCGTTAATGAAGAATTGAACAAGTTAGATTTTGAAGAACCATCTATGTCTTTTACGCGTAATGTAATGGATAGGGTAAATTTAGAATTGAAACCAGTTGCGTTAAAAACGAAAATAGATAATCGGATTATTTATAGTATAGGTGCATTCTTCGCACTATCTATCCTGAGTTTATTTATTTATGCAATTGCGACAAGCAGCGCAAGTTTCAATTTCAAAATGCCAACTGTTAATTTTGATGCTAGTAGATATGTTAACTCAAAAACTATACAAATTTTCTTATTGGTTGATGTAGCCTTAGGCTTATTATATTTAGATGGCTTTTTAAGGAAGAAAACTTTAAAGACACAAAAAAAGGGAAGCTAAAACTTCCCTTTTTTTGTGTGAAACTTATTTCTTAAACATGATCGGTAATATCACTTGAGTTGTATCCCAGGCCATGACTAAATTAGCGCCCAAAGGCGATTCAGTAAAGGTCATGGAAAAAACTTCAATTGCTTTTTCTAATTTGCTAACAGGTATGTCAACCCTCACCACGTCCTTTGCTTGGTCGTAATTAAAAGCGCCCCACCTATCAGTTTGCTTATTTACTATCATAGTCCACTTATCTTTACTTGGAATAGCAAATAAGCTATATGTACCCGCTTTAATTTTCTTTCCACCAATTGTTACTGGTTTCGCAAAATGAATTTCGGTATTTTCATTCGCCCCTAAGCGCCAAACTTTATCAAATTGTTCTAGTACCCCAAAAATCTCTCTTCCTTTTTTGGCTGGACGAGAATATAAAACTTTAATAATTGGCAGAGAAGTATCTTCCTTTTTAACTTTAGCAGCATTTAAAGGATAATACAAAGCATCCATCGGACTTGCATCTACATTTGAGAATTTTATTGGGGATGTTTGCGCACTTACTGCAAGACCAAACAATGCCAACATAAGGCATAAACTTAATTTCTTCATAAGTAAATAAATTGCTTAAACCTCTAGTATTCGCGGCCCTTTACAATGCCATTTAAAAATATAGCTGCAAAGATTAAGCCTGCAATTCCGCCTAGTAATAGATAGCCAATATGTAGTGTTAATGACGCAACTGCTAACATTCCGGTTAATATACCAATTACATACCAAACCCACTCAAAGCTATTTTTGTTTTCACTGTTTTCCATATCTTCTTTTGTTATGAAGCAATCTTTAGCACTTTTATATTGTTTAAAGGTTTGCTAATGACGGTTTCTTTATTCTTTTTTGAAATTTGTTTCAAAGGTAAAAATTTATTTTAAAATCTTAACGCATTTGTATTTTTCAATAGTTCATCTACTTTTACCAATTCATACCCTTCTTTTTTAAGTTGTTCAATTAATCCAGGCAATTTATCGTAAAACTTGTCGCTTCTTCTCGGGTCTGTTCCAATATGCAATAATAGGATAAAGCCATTTAATCCTGCGGCATCCTTTCTTGAATAATCGAGAATTGATTGATAGATTTCGTCGCTGCTTCGATATGATTTTCCCATTTCGGGAAAAGTATAATCAGCGTTGGACCTGGTACCCGGCGTAAAATTGATGAGCTGTAAGCCCATTTCATTTGTCCAATCGGCAATAGTTTGATTATACCACTCATAGGGGGGCAAAAAATAAGGAGATTGTTCCTTTTTAATTCCAAATTTTGCCATAGCCTTATAATTGGCATTTAAATCTGAAGTAAATGTGGCTTTATTTATCAATAAGCTATCTCGTTTTTTCCAATCGCTGTAAAGCAAATGCTTATCAGAGTGGGCACCCATATAATTTCCATCTTCTTTTAAAGATCTAATGAGTGATGAAAATTGAGGGTTTCTATAAAAATTTCCGGTAAAGAAAAAGG
>DATJDT010000031.1:0-4281 GCA_035497275.1 Pedobacter sp. | reverse complement strand
CAAAGTGCCTATTACCCCTGAAGAAACATCAATTTTAATGTTTTTATTATCCATCCAGGTATAGAATGGTGAGAAACTGTAGGTAAACTTGTTGCCAACAGCACCTTTCCAACCTGCACTAAGTTCATAACCAAAAGTGTTAATCTTAGCAAAATTCTCTGTTGGAACCGCTGCTCCAATAGTAACGGGAACAGAAGAACTTAAGGTCGACAACAAGTCATAACCTTTATTCCAGAAATACTCTGCTGATACTGACAATCTATTTTTCAAGAATTGCATATCAAGCCCATAATTTGTTTTTAAGATTTTATCCCAAGTTACATTAGCATTGGGAATGGCAACATTTGTTTTGATGGCAATACTTCTATCTCCTTCATTGAATACCGCACCACCACTACTTCCGGTACCTAAATTATAAGAAGCTAGGAATTGATAGTTCTTTGACGCATCCGTACCTGTTAGCCCCACCGAAGCTCTAAATTTCAAGAAATCCATCCATTTGATGTTGTCTGTAAAAAATTTCTCTTTAGATAGTACCCATCCTACAGATGCAGCAGGAAAACCGCCCCAATTCCTGCCTGGAGCAAATCTCGAGCTACCATCGGCACGATATACTAATTGTAGTAGGTATTTATTGTCGTAGTCATAGTTCAATCTAGAAATGAAAGATTGAAATCCAGCCTCATATAATTGTCCCGACTGATTTGAAGTTTGCGTACCCACTGTAAACGTTTGATAAGGAAGACCACCTGCAACAATACCTTCTGTCATTGCAGCCACACCTTCTGTCATCTCCTCTCTTTGCTCAAATAACGCAATTGCGCCAATGGTATGTTTACCAAAGGTTTTTAAATAATTTAAACCTGCGTTTAATTGATATGATTCGTTAAATGTAGGGTTTAACCTAATTCTATCACCGTTTTTAATGTTATATGTGCCTAGAAGATTACCTCCTGGAATATGGCTATTATCACCCGTACCAGCATACTTATAATAAGTAAAGGTGGTACCAAATTGCTTACTATTAGAACTAGATACATTTTTATTGATGGTTGCAGTAGCACTTAAACCATCAATACCTGGGATTTGATAATTCACTTTACCCAAAATGTTCATAATATATGACTTTCCACCAGTGAAGTTGTCTGAATTCTGTACTAAGAAAAAGTTCACGTTATCCAACCCACCAGTATTACTAGACCCTAAAATTACCGGGTTCCCATTGATGAAATATTCAGACCAGGGAGCAACGTTCTGCAAACTTGCTGCATCGTTATCTAAACTCTCTGTGGTGCTATTCAGTTTATAGAAATAGCTTTTGTTATAAGAAACATCCGTACTAAGGGATCCAGAAACTGTTAATCCTTTAGCGGGCCTAGCTTCAATATTTGCTCTAAGTCCGTATTTATAAGAATTAACGCCTTTAAAGTTAGAATTTTGATTTACATAGTCACCTCCTAAGAAGTACGAGATTTTCTCTGAGCCACCACTAATATTCAGCGCTTGGCGATACACGTTTGCTTGTTGAAAAGCAGTAGCTAACCAATTATTATTATGATTTTCAAAATAAGCTAATTCATCTGGCGTATACCATAACGCTTCGCGGGTAGTTGCTGGTACGCCATTGTTCACCTTATAGCCATTAGCATTGATAAAATTATTCACAGGTGTTCCTGGAATGGTCTGTTGATAAACTTGTGTATTTAAGTAGTCATTTACAAAATTACCTAATTGTACACCCGACATCATATCTGGCAATTTAATTGCATTAGACATTCCGACTGATGAGCTGAAACTAATTTTAGGCGCACCTGTCCTACCTTTTTTTGTACGCACAAGGATAACTCCATTTGCACCAGATACCCCATAAATCGCCGCTTCAGCATCTTTTAAAATCGAGATACTTTCTACTACATTCTGATCTAAAAGCTCAAAATCAGCTTTCGAACGAATAATATCGTCAATAACGTACAAAGGGTTTGTTCCCTGACGACTATCTTTCGAGAATACATAAGGGTTCCTTACTACAACGGTTGTTCCTTGCCCCGGTCTTTGTGTTCCTCCCGAAACAGATAGACCTGGAACTGTCCCTCTTAACGCTGCACTTAAGTTAAGAGCAGGTACATCTTCAACCATTTTAATATCCACTGAAGAAATTGCGCCAGTTAAACTTACCTTTTTCTGAGTACCGTAACCTACTGCCACAACCTCATTAAGCATGTTAAGGTCTTCGAGCATCTTTACGTTAACTGTGGTTTGGGTACCTACTGTAATTTGTTGTCTAACAAAACCTATGTAAGAGAAAACCAATACATCTTGATCAGACTTTACTTGAATAGTGTATACACCATCAGCATTGGTACTTACATTACTAGGTACGCCTTTAAGGCTTACATTTACTCCAGGTATAGCGTCGCCAGTGGCATCTGTAACTTTACCGGTAACCTTTCGGTCTTGAGCAAATAAGATTGTGCTTGATAGCAGTGTGACTAGCAAGAACAATGAAAATTTACGTAAAATTTTTGAGTTCATATTTATTATTTGGTTAGTTTTTAATTCGATTGATTTGCTTTGGCGGCCTCTCTCCTTTTTTGCCATGCTATTCCCTCCTTTTTTAAATCGTAGCCTGCGGCTGATAAATAATTATTGATCTTTCCTTTGTATTTACCAAACCAAGCATGTTTTTTATCAGAAGATTCTGCGTCCATTGCATGTTCTCTTGCTTCGGTTAACCAAGTTAAAATTTGCTTCTTTTGCTCATCGGTTAAAGTAAGGATCTGCTCCTGATAAGCTTTATAGGTAAGCGGCAAAACCCCATAGGTCATTCCATCTTTAACCCCTTCAACCTGCTGTGGGGTTAAATGTTTGGCCAATTTATTTAAATAGGCGTTATGCAGCTTTCCGGTCTTTGCTTCCACAGCAGCATTTTCTTTTGCTATCTCAGCATCGCGTTCTGCTTTATCTGTGTACTTTTCTTTAATTGCTTTCAAGTTTAAATCTCGTGCAGCATACACATCGTTTAGGTTACTATATTGATCTCTTACGATAAGGCTCACTTTTTTAGCTTTATCTTCATTCTCCAATTTTAACCCTGCAACTAATTTATTAGAACGCTCAGTAATTACTTTTATATAAGCTTCTTTGTCTGCCACAGCATTGTTCTGCGCAAACGTGTTTGTAACGTTTATTAATATAAAAAATAGGATAGCCGAAAGTCTCATTTTCTCTTTTTAAATTTTAATTTAATCCAATTCCTTTATTCGTTTAATGGTGGGATTGAGCTTACACCATTAAATCTATATTTTAATGGTGTGCGGTTCTTTTCTTAATTAAGTTTACATCTCCGCAGAAATGTACTTTTAGACCTAATTCATCCATCGCAGCAGCTTTAATCCTACATGCTTCGTGCGCATTGGCCTCGTAATTCGCGTATACAACTTGTATATGGTTTGCTTTATGTCTCGCCATCATCTGATCGCGGTTCACTCCTTTTAATACCGCATGCATGATTGGCCATTCGGGAGTGGTCTCCTTCCATCTTCTATTCGTTTCCGATACAGGTAAGGCTACAACTTCACCAACACCTAAATCACAGTGAAGCTCGTTATTGCATACATACACCCTACTCCATACAATAAAACCAGGTTTACTTATTCCTTTTAAAGTTCCTCCACCTAATTTAAAATACATAGGTGGTTGTCTTTCACTACTTGCCCCGGCATAGCCATCTATAAAATGTGCAGCTGGTGCAGCTCCTGAGATTAAGAAAAGCCAAACAAATTGATCGATGTCTTCTCCTTTATAATGCTCTCCCCATCTAATATCATGTAAGGTGTTTTCGCCTGTCATGCCCATCTCGTTCCATAACTGATAGGTAACTAGCGCATCCAAACCAGCACATTCGTCTACCTCGTTAAAATGGGGCAGGGCTTTTTTAGGGTATAACTCTCTCCCGTCAATTGAAAACGCAGGCGGTCGCTCGTTATTATTCAATAAACCTTCCACCAAATCGCTCGCCACAGTTAAATCTTTTAACCCTTGTTGATATTGGATGCCAATTGTATCACAGCTAAACTCATCAGCGATGCGCAAAGCTGCTATGTACATTTTACATTGCTGTAAGGTTTGCTCCCTAGTTAACTCCGTTTCTTCATTGTTTCCCCAATTAAACTTCACCTTTTTCTTAAGCAACCAATTTAAAACAACTTCTGCTTCTTGGTCGCCTACTTTCAACATGGCAGCGTATAAGGCCGACTGACTTAAGCGTTCTTTAAAGAAACC
>DATJDT010000030.1:0-2252 GCA_035497275.1 Pedobacter sp. | reverse complement strand
CCACATAAAGTAGATGCAAAAGGTAGATCAGCATATTCCTTCATATCTAGGTTTGGCGCTAAGATAGCGCCAATCGGTCCGGCAATAGCATTATGATAACTGTGACCACCACTACGACGATAAACCGGACAGGTGTTCATGCAAGCGCCACATCGGATACATTTAAGCGAGTTCCTAAATTCTTCTCTTCCTAACTGACGAGCGCGGCCATTATCAACTAAAACAATATGCAATTCTTTTCCAGGTCTTGGCTTGGAAAAATGACTTGAGTAGGTGGTAATCGGTTGGCCAGTTGCGCTTCTGGCTAATAAGCGCAGAAACACCGCAAGATGTTCTCTTTTAGGGATTAATTTCTCGATTCCCATACAAGCAATATGGATGTCGGCAAGGTGTGCGCCCATGTCTGCATTGCCCTCATTGGTACAAATTACTATTTCACCAGTTTCGGCAACTGCAAAGTTAACACCCGTAAGTGCTGCCTTCCTGGTTAAAAAAGTATCCCTTAAATGAATGCGAGCTGCTTCAGTTAGTACCTGTGGGTCGGCATTTCCTGCTGGTGTACCCAAATGCTCGTGAAACAATTCACCAATTTCCTCTTTCTTCTTATGGATACAAGGCAACACAATATGACTCGGTGGCTCTTTTGCAAGCTGTACAATACGCTCTCCCAGATCGGAGTCGATTACTTCAATACCGTTTCTCTCTAAATACTCATTCAAATGGCATTCTTCGGTAAGCATCGACTTACTTTTAACCATTTTGTCAATGCCTTTTTCTTTGAGTAAGCCTAGCACAATTTCATTGTGTTCCTTTGCATCACTGGCCCAGTGGATCTTAATGCCATTTGCAAGTGCTTTTTGTTCAAATTCAATTAGATAGTGATGCAAATTGGAAAGTGTATTTGCTTTAATTGCAGATGCAGCATCTCTTAAATTTTCCCACTCAGGAATTTGAAAAGCAGATTTGTCCCTTTTTTGTCTAATCCACCAAAGTGTTTCATCGTGCCAGTCAACTCGCTTTTCGTCTTTATTAAAAATTGTTGCTCTTTCAGCATGGTCTAGTGTCTTCATGCTTTCACACCATTTAGAATTTCAGCAATATGTTTGATTTTTATCGGGCTGTTTTGTCGGTTTAAAATGCCTTCTAGATGCATTAAGCACGACATATCTACACCTGTAATATATTCAACTCCCTGTTTAGCGTGATCATTTACTCTATCTTTTCCCATCTTCACAGAAATAGCTTCCTCGGCGACGCAAAAAGTGCCTCCAAACCCGCAACATTCATCTTTCCTGTCTAATTCTACCAATTCTATATCTTTCACTAAATTTAATAGCTTGCCAGGTTTAGAAAAATCCGGCGCATTTAATTCGCTCATCTGCGAAAGTTTTAATCCTCTTTGTCCGTGGCAACTTTGGTGCATGCCAACTCGATAGGGGAAACTGCTGGTTAAATTTTCTACCTTTAAAATATCGACTAAAAAAGAAGTCAGCTCGTACGTAGTAGCTTTAATGTGTTTAACCAAATCTGCTTCACTATCATCTTTAAGATGTTCTTTAATATGTAACACACAACTACCAGAGGGAGCTACGATATAATCAAAGCCTACAAAGTTTTTCACAAAAAGCGTATTGCATCCATCAGCTAGATGCTCAAACCCAGAGTTCGCCATAGGCTGTCCGCAACAAGTCTGACTAATGGGATAACTAACATCGAGACCTAAGTTTTCTAAAAGCTCTAATGAAGCAATAGCCACTTGGGGATAAAACTGATCTATATAACATGGGATAAAAAGGGCAACCTTCATAAAATTGGCATAAGCTAGGCGGGAGAAATTAAAAAATTAGTTGTTGTGATGAGATATATATTCTTTCTGATAATTTAAAGGACTTTTACCGGTAGTGATCTTAAAATATTTGTGAAAACTGGCTAAATTATTAAAGCCACTTTCATAGCATAGTTGCTTAATGTTTAATTTGTTTTCTATTAGTAATTTGCAGGCGTGACCTACTTTAATTTCCATTAAGAATTTAGAATAGGTTTTGCGGGTTTTAGATTTAAAATACCGACAAAATGAATTCGGACTAATCACAGCTACATTGGCAATTTCTTCTAAATGTATTTTTCGTCTAAAATTATTTAGCGTGTAATCATAAATGGCATTGATACGGATATTTTCCGATTCGGCATAATCTTGTTTAAAACCAATTGATGAGAGCTTTACTGTTTGGTTGCAGTTTGCGATTAGACTG
>DATJDT010000029.1:0-2641 GCA_035497275.1 Pedobacter sp. | reverse complement strand
ATGGCTTGTACGTCCATGTTTCTTTGTAAAGTTACTAGTTACATTTGAGGAAGAGTTTTTTTCAATATTCTCCTCATTTCTTGGTGTTTCTTGTTCTGTATCGGTTACAGTAGCATCTTTCTTGATCGCGCTGTCCCTTTCATGTTTCTTTTCCATGGCATTAGCTTTTGAATTCACTATATACCAAGAACAAATACAAAAAAAGATTGTTTTAAAGTTTCTAAGCTAATGCATTTTGCTTTACAACCATTTTCACTTTTTCCATTAGGTAATCTAATTCTTCCTTAGTGGTGTATTTGCTAAAAGAAAAGCGAACAGACGGTCGGTTTGGATCGGCATGAATACCGTTCAAAACATGAGAACCTATATTTGACCCAGAAGAACAGGCACTTCCGCCAGAAGCACAAATACCATTAATATCTAAGTTAAATAACAACATATCTGCCATATCCATTTCTGGAAAAGAAACATTCAATACTGTATATAAACTTTTGTTTGCTTCGGTTTCCCCATTAAATGCAATGCCCGGGATTTCCGCAATCAATTGCTCTTTTAAATAGTCTTTTAATCCTTGAATATGATTTTGATGCGCTTCCATTTCGCTGTAAGCAATTTCAAGTGCTTTAGACAAACCAACAATACCATAAACATTTTCGGTTCCTCCGCGCATGTTGCGTTCTTGGGCTCCGCCATAAATCATTGGTGGTATTTTAATGTTGCTGTTTACGAATAAAAAGCCTACCCCTTTCGGTCCGTGCAGTTTATGGGCAGCACATACAATGAAATGGGCTTTAAGTTTACGAACATCGTGCACATAATGGCCCATTGTTTGTACCGTATCAGCGTGATATATCGCGTTATATTTTTCGCAGATATCGCCTACCCTTTCCATATCTGTTAATGTTCCGAGCTCATTGTTTGCGTGCATTAAAGAAACGAAGCTCCGTTCATTATTTTTTAACAATTCTTCTAAATGCTCGTAATCGATATTTCCTTTTTGATCGATATTTACAAAACTCAAGTTATCAATCTGACCATCTTTAAGCAACATATTTAAGGTATGTTCAACAGCATGGTGCTCAATTTTAGTAGTAATTGCATGTTTTATGCCATACGCAGCAATACCGCAGCGGATAGCTGTATTATCTGCTTCAGTACCCCCCGAAGTAAAAAATATTTCTGAAGGTGATGCATTTAATAAACTTGCAACATTTTTTCTTGCCTTTTCTACCAAAGTTCTAACCTCACGTCCTAAAGCATGAATTGCCGAAGGGTTACCGAAGTAATGCTGCATTACATTTGTCATCTCAGCAATTACAGCAGGATCTAACGGAGTAGTTGCAGCATTGTCTAAATAAACTCTCTTCATTTTATTTATGTTTATACAGATTTGGATTAGTTTAACTTCAAAATTTCTTTAATATCTGAAATGATCTTATTAGCCAGGTTTTCGGCAACGGTTTCGTTTTCGGCCTCGCTATAAATCCTGATAATAGGCTCAGTATTAGAACGGCGTAAATGCACCCATTCATTGGCAAACTCTATTTTCAATCCATCAATAGTACTATTGGGTTGATCTTTATATCTTTCCTGAACCTTGATCAATAAAGCATCAATATCCATCTCAGGGGTTAGTGTTATTTTATTTTTCGAAATATGGTACGCCGGATAGGTGCTACGCAGCAAAGAAATCGATTTACCAAACTTAGCTAAATGCGATAAAAATAAGGCAATACCAACTAATGCATCTCTACCATAGTGTGATTCGGGATAAATTATACCTCCATTACCCTCACCCCCAATAATCGCATTACTTGCCTTCATTTGGTTCACTACATTTACTTCTCCTACCGCTGCTGCAGTATAGGTAGTCCCAGCCCTTTCAGTCACATCTCTTAAAGCACGTGTTGACGACAGGTTTGAAACAGTATTACCAGGTGTATTTTTTAACACATAGTCTGCCACAGCTACTAAAGTATATTCTTCTCCGAACATTGTTCCATCTTCATTCACAAAACAAAGACGATCTACATCAGGATCCACTACAATACCTAAATCAGCTCTCTTTTCCTGAACTACTTTCGCTATTTCGGTTAAATTTTCAGGTAAAGGCTCAGGATTATGCGGAAACTCACCATTTGGAGTACAGTATAATTCGTAAATAGTTTCTACACCTAAAGCCTTTAAAAGTGCAGGAATAAATATTCCTCCAGTTGAGTTAACACAATCTATTGCGATCTTAAAGTTTGCTTTCTTGATAGCATCAATATCCACTAAAGGTAAGGCAAGTACAGCATCAATGTGCTTTTGCAAATACGTATCATTTGTTACAACCTTACCTAGGTCGTTTACATCGGCAAATTCAAATTCAGCAGCCTCAGCCATTTCTAAAACTTGTTTTCCATCTGCATCACTAATGAATTCGCCCTTTTCATTCAATAACTTAAGTGCGTTCCATTGTTTCGGATTGTGGCTGGCAGTTAAAATAATTCCACCTCCCGCTTTTTCCATTGGTACTGCTATTTCTACGGTGGGGGTAGTAGATAAACCCAGATCTATCACTTCAATTCCCAAGCCTTGTAAGGTACCAATCACCAAGTTATTAACCATTTCGCCCGAAATACGCGCATCACGGCCTAAT
>DATJDT010000028.1:0-6530 GCA_035497275.1 Pedobacter sp. | reverse complement strand
ATCTCCAGCTGTTTCTCTCACAATATTGGCTCTGCGTATGTCTCTTACAGGATCTGTAGAACCCACTTTTAATTTCATGGCAGTAAAGCCATTTGCTATAGCTTTTTTGCAATTTTCACGCACCTTTTCATCGTCGTAATTAAACCAGCCAACCGAAGTATCGTAGCCTTCATAACCAGATGCAAGAATGCCTTCTCTTTCTTTCTTTGAGTCAAACTGACCTTTTAATAAAGCTATGGCTTCTTCTTTAGTTAATACATCTTCTAAATAGGAAAGGTCTAAGGTATTTACTATTTGCTCAGGAGTTAAATCGATTAATAACTTCCAAAGTGGTACACCTCGCTTTTTTGCCCACAAATCGAAACAGGCATTAGTTACTGAGGCTAAGCCTAAATGGACTACGCCTTTATGTGGCCCTAACCAACGAAATTGCTGCTCGTTGGAGAGGTTTTTGAAAGTTGTTCCAAAATCGCTCATCAAATCTTCGATCTCCATACCTTTAATTTTGTCGGCATAAAATGAAGCGGCTTTACAAACCAGATCATTGCCTTCTCCAAGAGTAAAAGCTAGTCCGCTGCCAGTGTTTCCATTTTGGTCGCTTAGTTTGGTGACTGCATAAGAATATTGAGGATCCTTATGGATAGCATCACTACCCGCACCTGTTTGTAACTCGAAACGTTTATCGCTTATTTCAATTTTGTGTATCATTTTTTTTTGTTGATTAATCAAATGTAGTTGGAGTTGAAGTGATAAAAAAAGCCAATGTTTGCAGGTTTTATCTTTATATTAGCAATTATTAATACTGTTATTATCAAAAGAGTTAATAAAAACTATATTGAAGATTGTAAAAACTAGCATTTTAGCTG
Organism: Pedobacter sp.; assembly: GCA_035497275.1. Classification (GTDB taxonomy): domain Bacteria; phylum Bacteroidota; class Bacteroidia; order Sphingobacteriales; family Sphingobacteriaceae; genus Pedobacter. The sequence continues at coordinate 5,664 of DATJDT010000028.1, read as the reverse complement.
ATAAAGAGAATAAGATCTTTACAACTAAAATTATTGAGCAACCGTATTTTTCTACAGAGTTTCACTTTCATGAGGAGTGTCAATTGGTTTATGTAATAGAAAGCGAAGGAAAAAGGATCGTTGGTGATAGCATAGAGCATTTTGAAAGAGAGGAATTGATTTTTCTGGGACCAAATATTCCGCATGTATGGCATAATGATCAGGCCTATTTTATGCAAAATATGGATAAGCCAAGTGCGAAATCCATCTCGGTATTTTTTGACGCTGAGAAGTTAATGGCTTTATTAATCCATTTTGGCGATTTTAAAAAGCTTGAAGCAGTAATTGTGAAGGCACAAAGGGGAATGAAATTTTATGGTAAGACCAAAACCTTGTTAAGAAACCTTATTTACGAAATCACCCAAGAAACAGGAGATTTTTCGCGCATGATCTTATTGGCAAACATCTTACGCTTACTTTCCACAACCAACGAATATGAATTGTTATCTGGTGCTGGCTATGTAAACAATTATCAATTAAAAGATAATGATAGAATGGATAAAGTCTTCAAATATGTGTTCGATAATTTCGCATCAGAGATGAAATTGGAAACCATTGCAGACTTGGTAGGGATGAATAAGCAGGCGTTCTGTAGATTCTTTAAATCTCGTACACAAAAAACATTCATCCAGTTTGTAAATGAGGTAAAGATTGGTCAAGCCTGTAAGCTGATAGCCAACAAAGACATGCAGATTGGGAATGTTGCCTTAGCATGTGGTTTCCAGACGATCTCTAACTTCAATAAATTCTTTAAATTGATGAAAGGGGTAACGCCAAATGCCTATCGGAAAACTTTTTAAACTTCATTTGCTACCCGTGCAAATTTATTCCGATACTCAATAGGGGTAAGTCCAGTAATCTTTTTAAAGATATCCCTGAACGATTTGGTGTCGGTATAGCCCACATCAAACATTATTTCGGATACATTCTTTCTGGATGCTTCAAATTTCTTCTTGGCGGCTTCTATTCTCACTCTTTGTATATATTCTATAGAAGTGTTATTGGTGGCTTCTTTAAATCTTCTCTCAAAGGTTCTGCGACCCGTATTGATTAATCCAGCTAATGTTTCTACCGTTATTTTATCCTCGTAGTGTTTTTCAATGTGGTCTTGTACTTTTTGAATTTCTTCATCACCATGGTTTCTTTGGCCCCTGAATATAGCGAACTGAGATTGACTATCTCTTCCTATATCTAAAGCAAAATATTTTGAGATCATGACTGCTGTTTCTCGGTCTGCGTACTTTTCAATCAGGTATAAGATCAAATTCCATAAACTACTTGCTCCACCACTGCTATAAATGTTGTCATATTCTGTGATGATAGCGCCATCTTCTACCTCTACATCAGGATATCTTTCTTTAAACTCATTAATATGTGCCCAGTGTGTAGAACATTTTTTACCGTTCAATAAACCTGTTTCGGCTAACAGAAAAGCACCAATGCATAAACTGGCAAGACTTGCACCGTTCTCATGTAATTTTTTAAAATGAGGTATCGCTTCCGCATTGGCTACTATTCCCTTGAGCGTATCGCCAAAGGTGGGCGGTATAATCAATAGATCTGTTTCCGTTACATCTTTTAGTAACCTGTTGGTTTTTACAGTGTACTCTCCGTTATTGGCGGGTACATATTCGTTTAAACCCACATACTCTACTTCAAAAATAGGTTCTTTATTAAAAGAAGTTAAAAACTCATTGGCAGTATGGAAGCTTCTAAATGCCGGAGTAATGGCTTCAATTACCCCGTGCTGAGGTACAAAGACGGAAATTCGCATAACAATTACAAGATTAAACTATAAAGCTATAAAATAGTTGTCACAATCCACCTCTTATTTGTCGTGTTTACAATATATCAAATTTTAAGGCTTATCGTACTTTTGGGTTAGAAAATAAATTAAACTAAAAACATATAACAATGGAACAATTAACAAAAATTACGGTAGAAGCAACAATTGATGCTCCCATAGCTAAAGTTTGGGATGCTTGGAACACACCAAGCGACATTATACAATGGAATACGCCCGATCCAAGCTGGCACACACCAACTAGTGAAAATGACCTGCGCGTGGGAGGAAAATTTAAAAACCGAATGGAAGCAAAAGATGGCAGCTTCGGTTTTGACTTTGAAGGTGTTTATGATACAGTAGACTTACATAAAGAAATTACCTATACTATGGGTGATGGAAGACAAGCGACCACCACTTTTGTAGCGCAAGATGGAAAAACTAAAATACAAACCAAGTTTGACCCTGAAACAGAAAATGCTCCTGAATTTCAGCAACAGGGATGGCAATCTATCTTGAATAATTTTGTAAAATATGTTGAATCACATTAAATAATTTAATATCATGAAAAAGAATAAAATAATTTTTTGGGTGGCAACTACCATCCTGATACTATGGGAAGGTGTGATGCCGCTTAGCACCGTATTTTTTTCGCCAGAGTACGTTACGGTAGGTACGAGGCCTTTGGGCTACCCTGATTACTTTGCTTATACACTTATTATTTGTAAAGCACTGGGCGTTTTCGCTATTGCCTACCCTAAAACACCTGCTAGGTTAAGAGAATGGGCTTATGCGGGACTTGCCTTTAATTTGATCTTTGCGTTTATCAGCCATGCTTGTGTAGATAAAAATATTAGTTATATGTTAATGCCACTCGCAGTATTGGCGATTCTTGCTGTGTCTTATATATATAACGATAAAATAAGGCCGCAGGGGCAAACTAATTATCAACCTATTGGTTAATATTATTTAACTTAAACTATAAGAAAATGGCAAATAATAGTGTTTCATTACATCGGGTTATCAAAGCAAACCCAGAGAAGGTCTTTAAGGCATTTTCAGACCCTCTTGCTCACGCAACATGGCTACCACCATATGGTTTTTTATGTACCGTACAGGAAATGGATTTTAAGGTGGGCGGCAAGTTTAAAATGACCTTCCACAATTTCAGTACAGGGAATGGTCATTCTTTTGGAGGCGAATACCTTGAAATAAAACCAAACGAGCTCATTAAATACAGTGATCGGTTTGACGATCCTAATTTACCTGGAGAAATGACTACCACGGTATGGCTTAAAAAGGTTTCGGTTGGTACCGAATTTAAAGTACTACAAGAAGGGATTCCAGATATGATACCAACCGAAATGTGTTACTTAGGCTGGCAGGAGTCGCTCGATAAATTGATAAAATTGGTAGAACCTGAAATTCCAGATGCTTAATCCAATCACTTATGATGGTTCAGGATAAATTAGTAAGTTCAATTTTTATCACATTTTCTGGAAATTGCAAAGAGGCCCTCCAGTTTTACCAAACCTGTTTTGGGGGCCTATTGCAGTTTGTTACTTTTGATACAGAATTAGCAGGATTTTCAATGTTACCTGTTGTTACTGGATCGCTTATTGCAGATAGAATTGTTATTCACGGTTCAGATTTAGTACACAATGAAGGCAGAAAACTAGGTAATTACATGGCTATTTTTTGGCAGTGCAAAAATATCAATGATAGACAAGAACTGATTAAAAAATTGTTATCCGCTAAAAAAAGTACTTTCGTCCGAAATGATGATAACCAAGAGCTCATCGAAGTAACTGATGCTTTTGATGTGAGGTGGGTATTGGGTGTTTAAATTTTGCGTTTAACAGATTACAAACACTCCTTACATAGCTTAGCTATACCTCGGTCGCCGTTCTATCCAACTCAACCTGTTCTTTGCTTATTTGCTGCCTTTGTTTAGACTTTAGGTCTAACAGAGTCTAAGCATACTCTAACCAGAGTCTAACAATAGTCTGAACTTTGTTAGGGAGACATCATGTAGATGTAGGTAAATAACCGATTGGTGTAATAGTTTTTTTAGATTGAAAATAGGCTCTTATACTTGTTTGTATAAGAACTTACCATCGTTGATAAAGATAGAATTTTTACCTAAGGTATTATTAAGATTACCTCGTTTTTCGTATGTTGATGAATTGGAAGATGTTTGGCCTCATTTAAAGGAAGCCATCCAACATTCGTCGCCCTCTTTTTATCAGATTATTAAAGATATTGATTATTCAGAAATTACCAGCCTAAATAAAAAAGCACAATTTACCATCTGGAAATATTTTAACCGAGCTAAATACCGGGCTACCCCTTATGGGCATTTTGCCAGTTGTAGTATTTTGGGGTCAGCAGAACAATTGCCCAATGTAATAAAGGTTGAAAGTTCGATAAAACTGCATGAGTTTATTAATTGGCCTTATAAGAATGAGCTAAATCTTAGCTCTTCTGTGTTTTTTGAGCCTCAACGTATTTATCTTGCAAACGAAACGATTTATTATACGGCTGATAGCTTTCGCTTTATTTTCAGAAATGCTAATGGATTTGAAATTTCTGCAATAGATCGGGTTGAAAATATAGAAAATCTACTCGAGTATTGTAAATCGGCTCGCAGTTATACAGATCTGGTGGTTTTTTTTGGAAAGGCAATCGCTTTGCTCAATTGAAGAAATCCAAGAACTTCTTCAGAATCTGCTCGACTATCAGTTATTATATACAGACTTAAGCCCCAACATTATTGGTCAGGATTACTTTGAGCGTATTGGATATGCTATCTCAAACAGGGAAAATAAATATCTATTGGCTGAAAGAAATGTAACACAAGGAGTTTTTCCACACAAACTTACCACTTATTTTAACGAGTGTATTAATTGCCTGCTTAAGCTTTCTGAAGAACAAAATATCAGTGCTTTGAACGAATTTCGTCAAAAATTTTTAGAACGGTTTGAGCAAAATGAAGTACCATTAATGCGGGCACTAGATCCCGAATTAGGCATTGGTTACGATGGATTAGAACAGAATCAGTTACAAAATCCGATGTCAGAACTATTTGTTCCTCAGGAAAGAGAAACATCCAACATCCGATGGGGGGCTTTAGAGCAGTTTCTGACGGAAGAAATTATATTGGGTAAAGGTGACCCAGATTACCTTATCCAGCTTGATAAGTTTACACCCCAAAAAAGAGAAATTTCCTTAAAACCAGCTAATACTTTTAGCGCTTTGGTGGCTGTAGTTGATGATCTGCTTATTGCTGAAAGCATTGGAGGATGTACAGCGAATTCGCTCTTAGGTCGTTTTACAAAAAGTAATGTTGAGGTTGAGACCCTTTGCAAGCAAATGGTAAATATAGAGGAGCAAGCTAATTCAGAGGTTATTTTCTTTGATATTGCTTATTTATCTGAAGACGAGGTTGATAACGTAAACCGTCGTCAATCCGTATACCAGTACGAGCTACCTATTTTGGTTTTTTCCTGTTGTGCAAAATCTATTTCCGTGCAAGATATATTCGTTTCTGTAGTAGGGGAAGAAATTATACTGCGGTCCAAACAATATGGAAAGCGTCTTATTCCCAGATTAACTACAGCCTATAACTATCAACGTTCAGATTTATCACTCTATCGGTTTTTATGCGATTTACAGCACCAAGGTATTCAAGGGGAGCTTAACATTCATATTAATCAGAAAATCCCAGGATTAGCACATTATCCGCGTGTGCAGTTTAAAAACATTGTATTGTCCACGGCAAAATGGAAGATTAATCCGAACATCTGTAAAGACAATGTTTCAAATGCCTTACTGGAAGCTGA
>DATJDT010000027.1:0-2999 GCA_035497275.1 Pedobacter sp. | reverse complement strand
CCGAAATACAAACTCCAAGTATGGAGAATTTGGGCACCTTAACTGGTAAGTATGGCGATGAGGGTGATAAACTAATCTTCAAGATATTAAATAGTGGGGATTTTTTAGGTAAAGTAGATTTAGCTTTGCTCACCGCTAAGAATTCACAACTTACCACCTCTAAAGTATCAGAAAAAGCGCTTCGTTATGACTTAACCGTTCCATTTGCTCGCTATGTAGTGATGCATCAAAGTGAAATTTCTTTTCCATTTAAACGTTTTCAAGTACAGCCTGTATGGCGCGCTGACCGTCCACAAAAAGGACGATATAGAGAATTTTATCAATGTGATGCGGATGTTGTGGGCTCAACTTCATTGTTAAACGAGGCAGAGTTTGTACTGATATATAATGAAGCACTCAGCAATTTGGGGCTAAAGGATTTTGATATTAAAATTAATAACCGTAAAATCTTATCAGGCATAGCTGAGATTATAGGAAAGCCGGAGCTAATTGTTGATATGACCGTTGCAATCGACAAATTAGATAAGATTGGCTTTGAGGGGGTTACAAAAGAATTATTAGAAAGAGGTTTCAGCACTGCTGATATAGAAAAGTTAGAACCGGTTATCTTACTACAAGGTTCGAATGATGAAAAGTTGGAACGTTTAAAGGCTGTATTAGCGTCATCAACCGTTGGCTTAAAAGGAATTGAAGAAATAGAAGTAGTTTTTGACTATGTTTCGAGCCTCACATCTCACAATCCGCAACTGGCAGCAAACATACACCTTGATATAACCCTAGCTCGTGGGTTAAATTATTACACTGGCTGCATATTCGAGGTTAAAACAAACGAGGTGGCAATGGGAAGCATTGGTGGCGGAGGTAGATACGACGATTTGACCGGAATGTTTGGCTTAAAGGACTTAACAGGTGTTGGGATTTCTTTCGGGGCAGATCGTATTTATGATGTGCTAGATGAACTTAACCTCTTTCCTGCTTCTGCTGCTCAAGGCACCAAAGTGTTAATTAGTAACTTTGACGAAATTGCTGAGAAATATGCGTTGCCCTTATTACAAAAACTAAGGAATGCAAACATTGCTGCCGAACTATATCCATCATCCGCGAAGCTTAAGAAACAAATGAGCTATGCAGATGCCAAAAATATTCCCTATGTAATCTTAATAGGTGAGGAGGAAATGAAAACTGGTTTATTGACATTGAAAGATATGCAAAGTGGGGAGCAACAACAATTAGCCGCTGAGATAATTGTCGGTAAGCTAAGTTAGTAGGCTTACTATTTGTGTTGCATGAAGCTTTCTAGGTTTTTCATTGCCTGAGCAGAAATTTTTTTGTTTAAAAAACTAGTCCAGCCCAGCAAAATACCCGGCAACCCTAACGCTTGTCTCGACCAGGTAAAGAAGTTAAAATTGTCGGTATGCTTAACAATTTTCCCATTTGCAATTTCAAAGTTGGCATCTATTCGGTTAATCACCTTTTTGCCGGTTGCTGAGAAGGTATAAAAAGCATCCCAATGTGCGCTGACTAAATTTTCGGAAGAAGAACCCAAGCTATATTCAATACGCAAATCTTTTCCTTTTACGATAAGCATTTCCCACATGGCCTTAACCTGATCTGCGTTCAAGTTTTTAAATACGGCATCATTGAATACGGCATTATCTGCATAACAATCTTGCATACCTTTAAAATCTTTATTTTTAAAGCAGGTATAAAAACGGTCAATTAGCTGTTTGTTAGCGTTCATACAATTGTCCTTAATATGTTTTCCCAGCCAAGATACCCTCTATTTTATCCAAAAGGTCATCAATATCAAAAGGTTTTGCTAAAAATCCATTTGGTTTATGGTCCCCATGTTGGATGTTTTCGGCCGTATATTTAGCAGAAATCATCAGTACAGGGATGTTGGCAGTCGCTGGATTATTACGGATTTGCGATAATAATTCACGGCCATCAGCATCAGGTAGCATGATGTCCAAGATCATGAGGTCGGGTTTAAATGCATCGATGTGCTGCATCATATCCAAGCTTCTGTTCAGTCCGGCTACCTTGTAAGCTTCACTTTGTAAAATTAAAGTGATCACATCCAAGATAGCATGATTATCTTCAATAACAAGAATGTTTTTATATCGTTTAACTTGGTTTGCCAAGGCTTAATTATTTAGATGGACAAATATATTTAATGCAATGATAATTTAATAGACTTTAATTTCTGATAAATAAGAGTTAAATTTATTTCCAGATAATCGTTTAAAAAACAATAATAATAAATTAAAATATAATATATGAAAAGAAATGCAACAGCCGTTTGGAATGGTACAGGAAAAGATGGAAAAGGAACTTTATCTACGCAAAGTGGAACCTTGAGCAATACACAGTATTCTTTTAAGAGCCGATTTGAAGAAGGGGTTGGTACAAATCCTGAGGAGCTTGTTGCCGCTGCGCATAGCGGCTGTTTTTCTATGAAATTAAGCTTCAATATTTCGGCAGAAAATATTACGCCTGAAGAAATTAACACCAAGGCAATTGTGAACTTAAATCCTGAAAAAGGAGAAATTACCGATGTTCATTTAGAGGTAAAGGTGAAAGCTTCGGGCTTATCAAAAGAAAAATTTGACGAATTGGTGGCAGATGCAAAAGCTAACTGCCCGATTTCAAAACTGTTAAATGCCAATATTACCATTGACGCAGAATTATTATCTTAAAACTAAATAAAAATTTGTGCCTAAACTAGCAAAACTCCTAGTTTAGGCAATTTCACAATTTTTAACAATAAAAGGGTTTAATTATCATTAACTTTGAGTTCCGCTAAATGTGGAATGTTTAATGTTATGAAGAAAATCTTTTTATTCGCGCTGCTCCTTTGCTTAAGCAAAGCCTCATTCTCGCAAAATCTAATTAGTTTGTTTAACAAGGCCAATAACTTTTTCTATTATATGGAAGAAGCTAAATATGACTCTGCACATTTATATTTTGATGAGGGGGAGAAGGCTAAAGTTTCGCCC
>DATJDT010000026.1:0-6526 GCA_035497275.1 Pedobacter sp. | reverse complement strand
TTTGGAGTGCCGGTGTAAAGGGTGTTGTATTGGAAGGACTAAGTCCTGATTGTGTCGTACGTGGAAATCGTTTAAAAGTAGACCAGATCAACAAAGTTGACTGTCATCAAAATATCTACGCCATTGGAGATGTAGCCGCTATGATTACAGAGGAAACGCCCAATGGACATCCTGGTGTTGCTCCAGTTGCGATCCAACAGGGCAAGTTGCTTGCTAAAAATTTAATGAATATGATTGAGGGCAAACCAACCAGTAATTTCAAGTACTTTGATAAAGGTGCGATGGCAACTGTTGGAAGAAATAGAGCTGTAGTGGACATTAATAAAGTTCATTTTCAAGGAATATTTGCTTGGTTTACTTGGATGTTTGTCCATTTAATGACTTTGGTAGGCTTTAGAAATAAGTTAGTTGTATTTGTTAATTGGGTTTGGAGCTACTTTAGCTATGATAGAGGAACGAGATTAATTATTAGGCCATTTAACAAGCCGAAAAGCTAAGCACCGTCTCTTAATACTTGACACTAAATACTTGATACTAAAAAAATGAAATTGATCGAATGTCCCCGTGATGCAATGCAAGGTTTGCATGATTTTATACCAACAGCCGATAAAGCCGCTTATATTAACCTATTATTACAAGTAGGCTTTGACACAATTGATTTTGGCAGTTTTGTTTCACCAAAAGCAATTCCGCAATTACGTGATACCGCTGAGGTGCTAGCTGGTTTAGATTTAAGCAACACCAAGACTAAGCTATTGGCTATTGTAGCTAATTTAAGAGGGGTACAAGAGGCTATTAGTCACCAGCCAATAACTTATCTCGGTTTTCCATTTTCTATATCTGAGACCTTCCAGCAACGAAATACGAACTCAAGCATCAGCCAATCTTTGAATACAGTAGAAGAAATGCTCGATTTATGTGACAAACACCACAAAACAGCTGTTGTTTATTTATCGATGGGTTTCGGCAATCCATATGGCGACGAATGGAATATAGAAATTGTAGCACAGTGGGCTGATGAGTTGATTAAAAGAGGCGTTGGCATTTTATCGCTGTCGGATACCACAGGGGTTTCTACACCCGAGAAAATAAACGCTATCCTACCGGGTTTGATCAAAACATTTAACAAAACTGAAATTGGTGTTCATTTGCATAGTACTCCCGAAACGAGGATGGAAAAAATCGCAGCTGCCTATGCTGCTGGGTGCACCCGTTTTGATAGTGCAATTAAAGGATTTGGCGGTTGCCCAATGGCAACGGATGATTTAACTGGGAATTTAGCAACTGAAGACCTGATCTATTTCTTAGAAAGCAAAGGCGAAAACCTAAGGATTAATAATGAAAAATGGCAGGAGGCACTGATATTTTCTCAAAAAATCTTTAACTAGAGTCCGCTAACAAGCCATTTGAATAAGCTGGGATCTGTTGTGTAAAAATTCTTATACGGACAATTTAAACAGTGCAATTTATATATATTTAAAAATTAGCAAGCTATTTTAAATATCAGCATGAAAAAATTATTTACCATTTTGGCAATTGTACTTGTTGCACAGCTTACGTTTGCTCAAGATTTTGAGCCAAAAGATTACTTTACGAAAGAATTTCATGCCGCAAGAAGAGAAGCTTTGCGTAAGATTATGCCGGAAAGCAGTGTAATGGCTGTTTTTGCCTATCCTACAAGGAACTTTTCCAATGATGTAGATTATTTATATCATCAAAACCCTGATCTTTATTATTTTTCGGGCTATAAAGAACCCGATGCCGTATTGTTTATTTTTAAAGACCCACAAACAGATGCGACAGGCAAATCATACAAGGAGCTTTTCTTTGTTCAAAAAAGAAACCCACAGCAAGAAAGCTGGACAGGTAAACGTTTAGGGGTTGAAGGTGCAAAAGAAAAATTGGGAATCAATATGTCGTTCAATGGAAGTGACTTTAAAGATTATGCTTTAGACTTCTCTAAATTCAAGACAATTATTTACAGCCTCCCTCCTGATTTGGTTATCCCAAAATCAGAGTCCAGTAGTCTAGGTGGCTTAGTAGCGTCCTTTCTCAAAAAATCAAACTTATCAAACGACAACCCTGCCGATGCTATCAGCGCCAGAAGGGCATACAATAAACTCACTGGTCAGCTGCGAGAGATCAAAACCCCAGAAGAAATTGTGATGTTGCGCAAGGCCATTGAGATTTCGTGCGAAGGACAAAACGAAGTTATGAAAGCGGCACATGCGAACATGAGCGAACTCGAAATACAAGGTCTGCATGAGTTTGTACATAAAAAATATGGTGCCGAGAATGTGGGTTATGGCTCTATTGTAGGTGCAGGCGAAAATGGCTGCATTTTACATTACGTTACCAATACTAAAACCAAAGTAGGCAACTCGCTTATCTTAATGGACGTAGGAGCTGAATACCATGGATATACCGCTGATGTAACCCGTACTATTCCTGCCAGTGGAAAATTTACCGCGAATGAAAAGCTCATTTATCAATTGGTGTACGATGCTCAAGAGGCTGCATTCAAAACGTTGAAAGACGGTTCTACATTTGGAAAAGCAAGTGCAGCAGCTAATGAAATTATAGCTGATGGGCTTTTCAACTTAGGCATTATCAAAGACAAAAAGGATTATAGGAAATATTATACCCATGGCTTAGGCCATCATATTGGGTTGGATGTGCATGATAGAAACAGTTCAGGTACTTTATTAAAAGATATGGTCATCACGATTGAACCAGGTATCTATATTGCGCCAAATAGTGATTGCGATCAAAAATGGTGGGGATTGGCTGTCCGCATTGAAGACGATGTGCTAATTACACAAGATGGATATGAGTTACTTTCAAAATTTGCTCCAAGAAGCATTGCAGATGTGGAGAAGAAAATGGCTGTTAAAAGTGCCTTGTCTGATTTTGCATTGCCGCCATTAAAATCTGGGAAGACCAACTAATAATTACAGCAACGCGTAAAATCCCTATCCTAAACCTTTTTCACCATTCTGAAGTGTTGAATACCGGCTTCCTCAAATTGTTCTCCTTCGGCTGAGAAACCGAATTTAGCGTATAAACTCATCGCATCCAATTGAGAATTGAGATAGATGTATTCAGCATCAGCTGGTAAATCATCGAGGGCAGTAGCAATTAGCGCTCTGCCTACACCCTGACCCCTAAATTCCTTAAGCACCGCAAAACGTTCCAATTTATATCCTTTTTCTGTTTTACGCCACCTACAAGCACCACAAGGGTAGTGATCTGATATAGCTAAAAAATGTGTCGATTCCTCTTCATTTGCCCACTCAATTTCTGGGGGACAACCTTGCTCATGCACAAATACTATTTTACGGATAGCAAATACTTTTTCTAAATCTTCTTTAGTTATCGCCTTTTGTACGTGTAGTGTGTCCATAATCTATGATTTCGTTTTTCTTTTAGCGCCTCTCATTTTAAATTCATTTATTTCTTCCGCCGCATCAATGGAATGTGAGTAATGGATATCATTTTCCTTTTTAGCTAATTCGGAGAGCTTTACGTAGAATTTATGCAAATGGTCTAACTCTGCTTCAGTTAGGTCTTCTATGTCAACCATTCGATTGCTTGCTCGCTCATGAGCAGCAATCAATTCGTTCAGCTTTAACTGTATCGCTTTACCATCTTTATTTTGCGCTTTTTGAATTAGAAACACCATTAAAAATGTGATAATGGTTGTACCAGTATTAATCACCAGTTGCCATGTTTCAGAATAATCAAAAAGAGGGCCGCTAAATCCCCATACAACTACAATCCCTGCAGCGATGAGAAATGCTGGAGAACTTCCGGTAAATTTTGTAGCTGCATTGGCAAAGCGCTCAAATAAACTACTGCGCTTCTTTGTTTGGTTATTTTTTGATCCCATTTTCGTAAAAAGATTAATTAAATATAACCAATAAACAGCAAAAAACGCCATAAGTTTTACTTATGGCGTTCTTAAAGTTAACGTTTGTTATAACTTTTCGTTTGCATTTAAACAATTTAAATCTTCAAAGGCAATTGTTAAACGTTTTACAAATTCTTCCTCCCCTTTACGAAGCCATACTCTTGGATCGTAATATTTTTTATTCGGTTTATCTTCTCCATCCGGATTACCGATTTGTCCTTGTAAATAAGGCTCATTTTTTTGGTAGTATGCTAATATACCTTCCCAAAATGCCCATTGCATATCAGTATCAATATTCATCTTAATAGCACCGTAAGAGATTGCTTCTCTTATTTCTTCTTGCGAAGAACCAGAACCTCCATGGAACACGAAGTTAATAGGTTTTTCAGCGGCAAGGCTATACTTTTCTTTAATATAATCTTGAGAATTTTTCAAGATTATTGGCTGTAACTTAACGTTACCAGGTTTGTAAACACCATGTACATTTCCAAAAGCTGCAGCTATCGTAAAACGATCACTTACCTTGCTTAATTCATCATAGGCAAATGCAACTTCACTTGGTTGAGTGTATAATTTAGAACTGTCTACATCGCTATTGTCAACTCCATCCTCTTCACCACCGGTTACACCTAATTCAATTTCAATGGTCATGCCCATTTTGGCCATACGTTTAAAATATTCAACACAGATTTCCATGTTTTCTTCAATAGGCTCTTCAGAAAGATCCAACATATGTGATGAAAACAACGGCTTTCCTGTTTCGGCAAAGAATTTCTCGCCATGCGTTAGCAACCCGTCAATCCATGGTAATAATTTTTTAGCAGCATGGTCTGTATGTAAAACTACCGCAACACCATAATGTTCTGCCAATAAATGAACGTGTTTAGCCGCAGAAACCGCACCTAAAATACACGCATTTAAATTATCGTTATTTAAAGTTTTACCTGCGTAAAACTGTGCGCCCCCATTTGAAAGTTGAATCATTACAGGAGAATTTACTGCTTTTGCAGTTTCCATTACCGCATTAATAGTATTAGTTCCTGTAACATTTACTGCTGGTAATGCAAATTGATGTTTTTTTGCCTGTTCAAATAATTCCTGAACGGCTGCTCCGTAAATTACGCCTTTATAGCCTTTTAAACTCATTTCTAATTAAATTTGATCCTTCGAAGTTATAAAAAAAAACAAGAAAAACTATATTTTTTACTAAGTGTACTTTTTACAATAACTAAGTGTATTTTTAACAATAACCAACTTCAATCTCCAAGTAGTTTTATAAAACACTCCAACAAAAACTCCTGCTATTGTTAAATAATTTTTCGTTTCTTTGTACTCGCATTTTTTAAAAGAAATATGGCCTGGTTTAAGAGAGAAAAAAAAGGTATTAGTACCACAACTGAAGAAAAGAAAGAAGCTCCAGATGGTTTGTGGAACAAGTGTCCAAACTGTAAGAAAGCACTACATAGTGCAGACTTAATAGAAAATAAATACGTTTGCCATTATTGTGATTATCATTTACGCGTTGGCTCTAAAGAATATTTTGAGGTTTTATTTGACAACAATAACTATACGGAGTTATTTGCCAATTTAACTTCAGGTGATCCTTTAAACTTTACGGATAGCAAACCATATACGAGCAGGATTTTAGAAACTACGGCAAAAACCGGCTTAAAAGACGCTATCCGTGCTGCTCATGGAAATATTGATGGTCACCCCATCATGATAGCCTGCATGGACTTCAATTTTATAGGCGGGTCTATGGGTTCGGTAGTTGGAGAAAAAATTGCTCGTTCTATAGATTATAGCTTGAAACATAAGGTGCCTTTTTTAATGATATCAAAATCAGGCGGTGCACGAATGATGGAAGCTGCATTTTCATTAATGCAAATGGCTAAAACTTCAGCGAAACTTGCTTTATTAGCCCAAGCTAAGATTCCCTATATCTCTTTATTAACCGATCCAACTACAGGTGGTGTTACGGCTTCTTATGCTATGCTGGGCGATATTAATATTGCAGAACCAGGTGCTTTAATTGGCTTTGCTGGTCCGCGTGTAATCAAAGAAACCATTAAAAAAGATCTTCCAAAAGGATTTCAAACTTCAGAATTTGTGCTAGAACATGGTTTCTTGGATTTTATTGTTGATAGAAGACAAATGAAGGCTAAGCTTGCCACTTTCTTAAAGATGATGGAGAATTAATTAGTTCTTACTGAATTAACTGATTTTAATTGGAGTTTTCTATATTTATTAAATCAAACAATAGGTTTTATGAATAAGATTATTGCGCTACTTTTAAGTTCTGTATTGCTAACAAGTTTTACAGCGCCAAAAAAAGTAATAGGTTTATCAAAATCTAAAGCGATTATCGTTTGGCAGCCTTCACATCAAACAGACACTGGTAAGGACTTTAGTGAGGCGGCTACTTGCAATGCCATTGTGGAAGCCGCGATGGCTTTTAAACCCAAACTGAAAGAGTTTAAGGTATGGAGCTTAAATAAGCCAGATTTACACCATGCTAACGTTGGCAGCAATACCATTATCGCACATACTACCGCTATAGAAGATGGCAAGATTTCAGGTTATGCGTATGAACTTGAAGAGTCGAATAAGAAAAAA
>DATJDT010000025.1:0-1718 GCA_035497275.1 Pedobacter sp. | reverse complement strand
CGCCGCTTGAGGGGGTTGATTTAAGTAGTTTGCGCGTTTTAGGCTCTGTTGGAGAACCTATTAATGAAGAAGCATGGCATTGGCTTGACGAAGAGGTGGGCAAAAAGAATTGTCCGATCGTTGACACCTGGTGGCAAACCGAAACAGGAGGTATTATGATTTCTCCTATAGCTTTTGTTACACCAACTAAGCCTAGTTTTGCTACTTTACCATTACCAGGTATACAACCTATCTTAGTTGATGAAAAAGGGAATGAAATTTTAGGGAACGGTGTTAATGGAAATTTATGTATTAAATTTCCATGGCCTGGAATGTTGCGCACCACTTATGGTGATCATGAACGTTGCAAGCTTACTTATTTTTCTACTTACGAGGATTTATACTTTACTGGCGATGGTTGCTTAAGAGATGAAGATGGATATTATCGTATTACAGGTAGGGTGGACGATGTGATTAACGTATCAGGACATAGGATTGGTACTGCAGAAGTAGAAAATGCAATTAATATGCATGCAGGTGTAGTAGAAAGTGCTGTGGTAGGTTATCCTCATGAAGTTAAGGGACAAGGCATTTTTGCTTTCATTATCTATCCTAGCTTAAATACAGATGAAGATTTAACCAGAAAAGATATTTTGCAAACGGTTACACGGGTAATTGGAGCTATTGCTAAACCTGATAAAATCGTTTTCGTATCAGGCTTGCCAAAAACAAGGTCTGGCAAGATTATGCGTCGTATTTTACGGAAAGTTGCCGAAGGAGATACCACTAATTTAGGGGATGTTAGTACTTTATTAGATCCTACAGTTGTTCAAGAGATTGTCGAAAAGTCGGGAGCATTGAGCTAATCCTGAACCTAGCGTTCTTGGTACTGAGTTTAATATTGGCTCAATACTGAGAACGCTAAACTTTCGACTTAAGGCCTAAAGCCCTCCTTCTTTTACTTCAAAAAAATGCTCAGTGTAGACCACATCATTATTTGTAATGCCTTGTACTACAATTTTAAATTTACCAGCGATATCACTCGTATAGAAACTAATCTCAGTTTGTTTTTTTGAGCTGAGCATGGTACCATAATTCCAATAAATGGTTGAGAAAAATGCAGGTTCATTGGTGTCCTCATAATTGTTAACATAGAACTCTTTAGGTGAATGAATTCCCTTAATGATGGTAAACATCCCTTGATCTGGAATGCTGCAGCCCATGTAAGTCTGCTTAATGTTGCTGCCACCAATCGTGTAGATTCGTCCTTTAACTGGCTGTGTATTTCCTGCATCTCCGATATGATTGCGGCAATTTAAGATATTATACGAACATACGTAATCTCCACAGGCATTAGCGCCCGAATGCCGAAACGTATCATCTTTTTTATTGGTAATAATAACTTCCTTTAAGCGAATTGTCTTTTCATTATTTTTTAATAACAACTCCGTATTGTTAACAAGGTTTGAAGGCAAAATAGGTTGGTCTACGCTAATAAGTTTCGCAAGTTTTTGATTAAGGGTAGTGTAATCATCGTTAATTGTCATCTTAGCATCGTAAGGTGATTTTTGAGCACCATTTACAAAAACATACAATTTCTTTTCGGCAGGGGTGATTAGATCATTCTCATTTAGCTTAAAAAAACCTTTTTGGTCAGTGTTGATTAAATTAATATTCTGACCTGCCATGGTTCCAATTACGAGCGGTTGACTTATTTCCTTTTTTGTTCTTGTGATTTG
>DATJDT010000024.1:0-4276 GCA_035497275.1 Pedobacter sp. | reverse complement strand
AGAAGCTATGGTCGCCAAGCAGTCCTTTTTTATATAATTTAACGGTAGAGCTCGTCCGCGGAGGAAAGGTAATTGATAAAATCCAAAGTTATTTTGCCATGAGAAAATCATCCATGGGGAAAGATAAAGATGGTATCATGCGCATGTTGCTAAATAATGAGTTTGTTTTTCAGTATGGCCCGTTAGACCAAGGCTGGTGGCCTGATGGTTTATATACCGCGCCAACAGATGAAGCTTTGAAATTTGACATCATCAAAACCAAAGAAATGGGCTTTAACATGATTCGTAAACATATTAAAGTAGAACCTGCACGCTGGTATTATGAGTGCGATAAACAAGGCATAATGGTATGGCAAGATATGCCGAGTGGCGATCTGGGCAATAAATGGGAGATGCGTGTAGGCGACTATGGAGGTACCGACAAAGATAGAACACCCGAATCAGAAGCAACCTATAAAAAAGAATGGAACAGCATTATGGATCTGTTGCATAACTACCCTTCAATTGTGGTATGGGTTCCATTTAATGAAGCATGGGGTCAATTTAAAACCAAAGAGATTGCGGAGTGGACAAAGAAAAAAGACCCTTCTAGGCTAGTTAATAGTGCCAGTGGAGGCAACTTCGAGATTACAGGAGACATTGTAGATCTTCACAACTATCCGGAACCTAAAATGCCTAGGCCAGATATATTTGGCAAAACACAAGCGCTTGTATTAGGTGAGTTTGGCGGTTTAGGTTTACCAGTTGTTGATCACACTTGGCAAAACACCAATAACTGGGGCTATCAAACATTTAAAAATGCAGATGAATTATTTGCAAAATATAGCACGTTTATGGATAGACTAGAACACCTGATTACCAAAGGATTATCAGCAGCCGTTTATACCCAAACAACAGATGTAGAAATAGAAACCAATGGTTTAATGACCTACGATAGAAAAGTAATTAAAGTGCCGGTAGAAAAATTAAAAGGTGCAACAGATAAGCTGTATAATAAAGCTTTGGTTAAACTAGATCGTTAATTAACGCGCAAGACCTGACAAAACCACTAGCATTATATAAAGAATTATAAAAATCATCGTGGCAATACCCCAGTATTTAAATAAAGACTTTAATTTGCTGAAAGCTTCATCTAAACTGGCTTGTTCACCATATAAAACTCCGATTTTCGCTTTAGTTGAATATTTGAACAATAACAAACTCGGATAAAATATCGCAAATGAAAAGACTAGGCAGAATATGGTAAAGCCTATTGGACTTAAAGCTGATCCAGCCATCATAGCACTCAGTTCAGGATTGGTGTTCATTGCTGCACCTATCGTGAAAGAGCTAATAATCATTAACCCGGCAACCACAAACCCTACAATAGCAAGAAAGTTGGCCCATTTGGCCATATCGTATAAATAGCTACGGATATCTTCGCTGATAATAAGTTGCGGAATATTTTGTTGTTCGTTAGTTTCTTCTGAATTCTCCATTTAAGCAATATTTTCGTTAAAGATAAAAAATTGGGCTAAACATTACCCATGCTTTTTCTTCTTATTCATGATCGCCTTTTGCCCAATACCATAGTTAGCGGTTTTGGAATTGCTCTCTTTTCTTTTATGAAAAGCGGCGTCTTGATAAGCTTCTTCCTCGGCCTGCTCTTGTGTTATTTTCTTTTTTTGTGCCGACGCTTTATTTACCTCTTCAATTAATAAGCCTTCCGGTAGATCTGCTATTTCAATTCTTTGCCCGATAGCTTGCTCAATCTTTTTTACTGTAGGTAATTCCAAATCTGTTGTAAACGTAATGGCTACCACATCTTCATCAACATGTTTTTTAATGACCCTATTTAAATAAGTCTCCTTTTGTTCGGGTAATTCGAAATGGAAAATGAATGGAATACTACTTAAATCTAAACTTGCAAGATTTTCGTTGGCAACGATCAAAACGCGGGCCTCTGGAGTTTCTTTAAAATCTTCGATCGCATCAAAACCTGCTTCATCAAAAAACAAAGGTTTGTACACAAATACATCAGGTGCCTTGCCATCAAAAAGATCTTTTGAAAGTGTTTGCGCTGTTAATCGTGTATTTACAAAAACAACCACTTTTTCAAATACTTCTTCATCTTTTAGCAGGAGATTTAATAAATTAAGCTTTGTCCTAAAATTAGGCACATGATACAATAGTTGTGTATGTGTTTCAGCTTGTTTTTCATTTAACTCTTCAACTTCAATTAAAGTTGGGAGCTTCATAAAAGGATCGATCATTTTATATAAACGATCATGCATCACCTCTGTAAAAATAAGATGCTGACATTTTTGTATACTATTGGCTAATTCATTAATCGGCAGTTGCATTCCCGATCTTACCATTTCGGCAGCGTCATCAACCACGAACATTTGAATTTTATTAGTATTTAAGCCAAGTTTCAAATAAATTGCCCGAGCACGAGAAGGTACGGCAACTACAATATCAACTCCGTCCGTTAGCTCGTTAACTTGCTGCTCCATTCCGCCATCGGCATGAATACCGACAATACGAATGCTAGTGTTACGATTTAAAGCATTAAACTGTTCAACTACTTCGAGCACGCGTTCTTTTGTAGGTACTAAAATCAAAGCACGCGGTGCCTCTTCGAAACCATATTTTATCCGCATTAAAACACCTAGTATATAGGTCGTTGTTTTACCACAGCCCTCAGGCCCTACGGCTATAATATCTTGTCCGCCTAAAATGCGCGACATGCTTCTTGCTTGTATTTCCTTGGGACTTAAATACCCAGCAGCCGTCATTGCAGAGATTAGTGGCTTGCTTAATTTTAGTTGTTCTAAAGACAATTTATGCTGTAATTAATGAAAAGGCAAATTTAAAGAAAAAAGTTGGTTCTTGACACTGGATAGTTTTCCGTTAGTTATTCCGGCACATTTGTTCGATTACTGCTTAATACACCTATCAAAAAAACCCTGGGTAACTGTGCATGCGCTCTGCATTGGGCTGCATGGGGGCACAGCTTATGCACGGCTGGTGCAGGACTGTTATGAACGAATCCCGAAGCGCGGACGAAGGAATCCCGAAGGAAGCTCAAGCAATCTTTAGTTGTACTTCGATGGTATAACAAATTGTATATAATTTTTAAAAAAACACATGTAGGTTGTAACTTTTTAATAGGGAGACTCGTATTGGGAATATAAATCGTAACTATGGCTATTCAAAAAACCAAAACAATTTTACTAGGTATCATTGTTGTCCTCTCTCTTTTAGTGTTTATCCAAGCTTGTGAAAAATCGAGTACTATCGGATCAGCACATACGGTAATATTAACCGAAAACGAAACTAAAACCTCCGCATTTGAAGGAAAGAACGTGGCTATCACGGCAACTAAATTTACAGATAGCCGTTGTCCGATAAATGCTGACTGTGTATGGCAGGGCAATGCAACAGTTAAAGTTAATTTTAAAGATGAAAATAAAGAGCAGGAAATCACTATGTGTATCGGTGGCTGTGACGTATTATCTGTTAACCTCCCTAAAACCATAGTGCTTAACGGTAAAACGTACCAGATTAAATTGGAAGAAATAACACCTTATCCAACATTAAACAAGCCAATTGCTGAACCTTCAAAAGCTAAAATAATCATCTCCAGATAAGGATCGGAGGTTTAAATTTACCGGTTTGGATATATCAAATTTTTGATACAATCCAAGATTTCATTCAAAAATACCTTAAGTTTAAATCTTAATGTATTGACATGAAGAAAATCATATTAAACCTCTTTTTAATTGCATCCAGTGTTAGCGCTTTCGCTCAAGATGCAGTAAACTATCAAACACCGCCAAAGGCAATTGCCGACTTATTATTAGCAAAGCCTACGCCAGGTGTAAGTATTGATAGCAAAGCACAATGGATGTTATTTAGCGAACGTAACTCCTATCCTTCCATTGAAGAATTAGCGATGCCTGAATACCGTATTGCTGGCATGCGAATTAACCCTAATAATTATTCTCCAAGCAGACAAACATACATTAACAGCTTCAGCTTAAAGAATATTAAAACTGGAAAAACAGTAGCAGTAACTGGTTTACCAAACCCGCTTTATGCAAGTCCCGCAAATTGGAGTCCTAACGAAACCAAAATTGCTGTTACACATACCTCACAGAATAGAGTTGACCTTTATATTATCGATGTGGCTACTGGAAAAGCCGTAAAGATCAATAAGCAACCACTAAATGCGATTATGGGAGGTGGAGCAACATGGGTTGATGAAAACACCCTACTTTACCGGGTAGCTACC
>DATJDT010000023.1:0-2290 GCA_035497275.1 Pedobacter sp. | reverse complement strand
GAGAGGAATGCTAAAAATGCAGATAGGAACCAAGAACTACCTAAGTCGAAGTTTTGTGCTTTCAGAACCATTGAATCTAAAAGTAGGATTTGATTGTGGCGACAAGATCCAACTTCATTGGCAGCAGCAACCGGGAGCTACAAGTTACACTTTATATAACATTAAGAATAATGAACTAACGGCTATTGCAACTTTAACAGATACCGTAGCTCTTTTAAACAAAGTAGCTTTAAGCTCTCCCTATTTTGCAGTTTGTGCAAATGGTGCTGGTTTTGCGGGATTAAAAAGCTACACGATCGACTATACTTTGCAAGGGTTAAGCTGTTACCAGCAAAGTTTTATAGCTACTGTAATTGATAGTCAAATACGGCTGGATTTGGTAATTGGATCTACTTATAATTTGAAAAAAATAATTTGGGAAAAGCAAACAGCTACGAATGTTTTTAGCGAGATTAAAACCGATATAATAAGTTTAAATAAATTCTCCTATAATGTTAATGATTTAACTCCCAAAAAGGGCGTTCAGCGATACCGAGTAACTTTTGAAACCAATGATGGATCACGTTTTCAAAGCGATATCATTGCCATAACCTATTTAAAGGCCGATGAATTTGTGTATTACCCCAACCCAGTAACGCAGTTTTTGACTATACGGAGTGGATCATTTGAGGATTATGACCTTGAAATTTATGACCTTATAGGGAATAAAATATTAAAAGATAAGGGGAATGGCACTAAACAATTTGATCTTTCAAAATGCTTACCTGGACTGTATGTTGGTGTAATTTCAAGAGACGAAATTATCTTGCAAAAAATTAAAGTAATTAAGCAATGATTTATCCTTCAACAATAGACTTTTTAAACCTTTTAAAGCAAAATAATAATAGAGAATGGTTTACTACCCGGAAAGACGAATTTCTTCGTGAACAAGCTCATGTTATTGAATTTGCCGAAGAAGTACTTGAAAGGCTCAATAAACATGATGTAATAGAAACCCCCAATGGTAAGAAGAGTATTTACCGTATTTATCGTGACGTTCGTTTTTCAAAAGACAAGACACCTTTTCAAACATATTGGGGTGGTAGTTTTAAAAGAGCCAGCAAATACCGTAGGGGTGGTTATTATTATCACATTGAGCAAGGCAATAGTTTAGTAGTTGGTGGGTTTTGGGGGCCGAATTCAAATGATTTAAAACGTATAAGAGAAAGCTTTGAATTCGATTCAGCACCTTTTAGGGAAATTTTATCGAGTAGCGAATTTATCGCAAACTTTGGTAAGTTGAACGGCGATAAATTAAAGACTGCACCCAGAGGTTTTAGTATAGATCATCCAAATATTGATCTTTTAGCTTTCAAGCAGTTTTTGCTTATTAAAAGGTTTACTGACGAAGAGGTTTTGAGCGAAAGTTTCGCAGAACAAGTAGATGAAGCCTTTAGGGCAATGCGACCTTTTCTAAATTACATGAGCGAAGTATTATCTACAGACGCAAATGGTGAACCCTTATAAAAAAGAAAGCCTTAACTGGTGAGATTAAGGCTTTCTGTTTAAGATTATGGTTTTTATGATATTAAAAGTATAAACAAATCTATGATATTTTTATATTAATTTCATATTATCTTTACATAAAATTTCATTTTTATAGTTAACAATTTATTTTTTATAGCCTGTTATATAGATAAATACACTTTTTCGGTGGAAAAAAAAATGTAAGGCCTCCAATTTTTCTTCTTTTTTTCCTTAAAAAAGAAGTTTAAACATCAATTTTCTGTTTAGGTAATTTTATTTTTCGGCATTAGCGCTGCGTGCTTTTACCGATTTAGATTGGCTAAACAAGATTCTTTAAATAATCAAATATTGTTTCAAAAAAGGTACCAAAGTTTAGTCCATTGCTATGGTTAAAATACATAAATACCAATAACAAAATTACAGCAATGTAAATGAATTTCTTAAATGCAAAAGCTAGAATAATAATGATTAGCGGGATGATGATTAAGAAAATCCGACTAATGGTAAACGGATTTAAGTCGTTTTCTTTTTTATATACATAAAGTAATTTTCCATGTGTTCCGTTATCATTTTGGTGTTTGATATAAACAAAGGTAGATTTATCAATTTTCAAAGGTAAAATACCAATACCATTATTAAAGGTTATTTCTTGCGTAAAACCACTTACACCAAAAGTATAAACCCCATTTATTGTTTCAATTGGGTTGCCTAGCGAGTCGGCTGCAATAATGGCAAGTTTACTATTTTTTAAAAGACTTTCTTTAACAAGAAAATTATTAATAGC
>DATJDT010000022.1:0-2702 GCA_035497275.1 Pedobacter sp. | reverse complement strand
AGTTTTTAGAACCCTATGCTAAGCTGCTTATTCAAATTCCCTCTGCAAGTGCCTTGTCACCCCTTCTTAATGTTGTTATTGCTGTGGTGATCGTACTTATTCAGGCAATTTTATTTAACACGATAGTTAATAGGCATAACCTTTTAAGCAAACCAACTTATTTGCCAGCGCTACTTTATGTAACGGCATCGAGTTTGTTTTTGCAGTTTTTAATTGTAAGTCCACCACTCATCTGTAACTTTATTCTATTGTGGATTATGGATAAACTGCTCAAACTGGGCAAGTCTGGCAATGGCATCATGATGATGTTTGATATTGGGATGTTAATTGCTTTGGGAACCTTAATTTATTTTCCATTTATTGTGCTGCTGGTTATGCTTTGGTTAAGTTTATTGCTTTATCGTTCATTTAGTTGGCGCGAGTGGGTTTCAGGCTTTATCGGGTTTTTAACCATCTTCTTTTTCCTTGCCGTATTTTACTATTGGAACGATAACATCAATCAATTCTTTCAGATATGGAGACCTTTGGGTAATAAATTCCCGTCGGTACTCAAAATAAATTACAGCGATTATGTCGTATTGTTGCCTTTAGCCCTCATCATGATATTGGCAGCCCTACAACTTCGCGAAAACTTTTTCAGAAGTTTTATCAGCACAAGAAAGGCATTTCAGATGTTGTTCTTTATGTTTCTTGTAACGATCATCAGTTTCTATACTAAGCCCGATTTTAGGGTGTATCACTTTTTATTGTGCGTTCCGCCTGGCGCTGTACTTTTGGCTTACTATTTTAGCAATGCAAAAAAGAGGTGGTTTTACGAGTCGCTATTTGCGATATTAGTGATCAGTATTCAGTATTTTCTGTTTGTTTAAGCGTTCCTCAGGGCGGAGGGCCTTTCTTTTGACAACAAAAGAAAACAAACCGAGGCTTTGCCGAGCTCGGCTGCTAGTCTTTTTTCAGTAGTTTCTATGTTTTTATAGGTCTTCAAGCTTGCTTCGCAGGTTTATTTAAGGAAGTGGTTTGGGTAGTTGGTGCATCCCAAAAGTCTAGAATGCCGGGCCTAGAGGTGAACGTAGGTTCGCCATATAATAAGAACGGTGGGTTATGCATCCAGCGGAAAGGCCACCTTTAACCTTTTTTAACAAATTCACGACTTAAAACTACCTAAAGATTAATAGCTTTGTGGCACGAATATGATCAATGCATAATCTTGTCATCGATATCGGGAATACAAATAGTAAGCTAGCTGTTTTTAACACCAAGGAGTTGGTGCATTATCAGCGGGTAGAAACCATAGTTCAAAATGACTTAAAAGAAATTATAGCGAACTATCAGGTGCAAAATTTCACTATTTCGAGCGTAAGTAAGGAAATTGATGGGCTAGTTGCTTTTTTAAAAGATAAACTAAACTATTTTCCTTTTTCGACAAAGATAAAAGCAGGAGTCATCAATAATTATCAAACACTTGATACGTTAGGGTTAGATAGATGGGCAAAAATTATAGCTGCCCATCAATTGTATGCTGATAGAAATTGTTTAATTATTGATGCTGGTACTTGCATAACGTACGACGTGCTGACAGCAAAAAGTGAGTATTTTGGGGGGAGCATAAGCCCGGGAATAGGGATGCGATTTGAAGCATTGCATCATTATACAGGTAAATTGCCCTTAATTAAGTGGGATCAGGCCAGAAATATTCCCGAAGGAACGAATACCGAAAATGCTATTAAAAATGGCGTTTTACAAGGAATAGTGAACGAAATAGGAGGTTTTATTACCTCTGAAAATGATAAAAACAAAAACCTTTTGGTACTATTAACCGGAGGTGATGCTGATTTTTTGATGGAGCAATTAAAAAATAGCATCTTTGCAAGCCAAATTACAGTAGACCCGTATTTGGTTTTAAAAGGATTAAATGAAGTTATTACATTATAATATGTACCAAAAATTAAAATACACACTTGCTGCATGCTTATTA
Source organism: Pedobacter sp. (assembly GCA_035497275.1). Classification (GTDB taxonomy): domain Bacteria; phylum Bacteroidota; class Bacteroidia; order Sphingobacteriales; family Sphingobacteriaceae; genus Pedobacter. The sequence goes on along the minus strand of DATJDT010000022.1, from coordinate 727 downwards.
ACTATTAGTTTTGCCGTAAATGCACAAATTACCGTTCAGTCTCCATACTCTAAGTTTGGTATAGGCAATATTAAAGGGTCCTTACTTCCACAGTTTAGGGCAATGGGTGGTATTTCTACAGCGGTTTCCAAAGGTTCAATCTTCAATAATATCAATATGCAGAACCCGGCAACTTATGCTGGTATTAGTTCTGTTACCTTAGATATTGGGATGAATGGAACTTTTAGCGAATTAAAAAATAATTCTTTAAAGGAAAATAGTTTTAACGCCACTTTAGGTCACGCAGCATTTGCTTTTAATCTTGGCAGAAGATCTGGCTTAAGCTTTGGTATTTTACCATATTCGGAGTTGGGCTATAACTTTAAAAATACTACTAAAGTTGGCACTAAGGACGTCGACTTCCTATATTCTGGTGAGGGAGGCTTAACAAAAGCTTATATAGGTTATGGTTTTGGTATTGGAGATCATTTTAAAGTAGGTGCAAATTTAGAATACCTTTTTGGTAATCTTTCCGAAAACAGATCTACCCAATATACAACAGATGCGGGCGCAATTCACTCTCGTATCCAGGATAGAAACAGTGTGGGTGGGGTAAATTATTCTTACGGTGCACAGTATGATATCCGTATCAACAATAAAACTTCCTTCGTAATAGGCTATTCAGGTTCAGCAGCATCGAAACTAGGAAGTACAAAAAGTAAGTATGTTACCCAATATACCTTAGATG
>DATJDT010000021.1:0-2414 GCA_035497275.1 Pedobacter sp. | reverse complement strand
ACTATGCTCAAAAGCATGGTTAAGCGAGGCTGCGTTTACCTTATCATTAAATATAAAATTACCCTTCACATTTTTTTTGATGGCATTAGCTTCATCTTCTACAGCTTTTAATGGCTTGTTATTACTTTTTTGATGCGTTATAAAAAGTCCACTAAAACTTGTGTTGGTACTTTCAGTTTTATGAGCAACCAAGGTTTTTAAAGAAAAAGCATAGGTAAGGTGATTGTCTTTGATTAAAAAAGGCCAACTAGAAATATTAGGTTTATACTGCTGATTAGTGATTAATCCATCAAAAGAAATATAACCTAAAACATCGTCAGGTACAATGATAACTGCTTCATTTTTTGGAAGTGTAATTCCATGTAAAATAGATTGGTAAATTTTATTTGAAGCTAAATAAAACTCTTTTGGGGCATTGATCATGGCGTTCGGACCAAATTGAAAATAGGTATTGGTATAAGATTTAATCGCTGATTTGATTCCTTTCGCATCACTTAATTTTATAACTTGATTGATCTTTCTATTTTCAATATCAATGATATAGATGGCCTCCTTTCCAAAAAAATAAGTAATTATTTTTTGGTTGGGCAAAGCTGACAAAATCTTTGCAATGGGGAGATAGTTATGATTGGTGTTAAACTGTTTGTATTGCTGTTTAATTTGCTTGTCTACTAAAGCAAGATCATATTTTAAAGCTGCCGTTGCAGTTGATGTGTTATTTGTCTTTCCTTCAATTTCTTGCTTTTCATTATATACGATAGCTCTTTCTATCGCTTGTTTTCGAATAAAAAGAGAGTCTTTCTTGTTAACTAAGCCTAAGTTTTGGTTTCTGTTAATCTGGTCTAAAAGAGTTCTACTTTTACTTTGCTCTGTTAAATTTAGAATCTCATTTAAGAGTGTTTGATCCTTGGTTTGTTGGTATAAATTGAAGGTGATTTCAATTCCTTTCTCAGCAATAATTTTTAGGTTGCCTTGTAAACGTTCTTTGGTTTTATCGTCACCAAATTCATTTCTAATTTTATCTGCTGACAGCAAGGCAAACTTAATGTTTTGATAGGCTTCACTAGGCTTTTTCAATTGTAGGTGGGCTTCTGCCAGTGCTCTAAAAACATCAATTAGCATATTATCGCCATATATTTTGCTAGCGTTAACTTTACCTTTATGATCAATTATTTTTAAGGTGGTAAGTGTTTGATTAAAATAATTAATTGCGATTATAGGATTTTTTTCGAGTAATTTAATTGTACCTATCTGGGTGAAAATATTGGCTTTCTCTCTTAATCTTGTTCCACTATAATACTTGTTGAGCACCTTTAACGCTTTGTTAAAATAATTTTCGGCCTTTTTTAATTTGTTTAATTCTTTGTTAATTCTTCCCGCAGTTGTATAAGATCCCATTAACCAATAAGCATTTTCTTGCCCAATGTTTTTCTGCTTGGTGATATTATTTTCAACTAGCTTGGCCGCATTGCCATAAGTTTTTTGATCAAATAAAACTTCTGCCAATATATTTGTTAAAATAATATTTAACTGGCTATTTGAGCTCACCAATTTCAAACCAGCTGCTATATTTTTTTGAGCTGCAGCAAAATTACCCATTGATCGATAGGAGATAGCAATATTACTATATACAGCTGCAATATTTTCGGGCTTATCTTTAGTTTTAATTAAAAATTTAACCGCCAATAGCTGCATATATAAGGCTCTTTCGTAATCGCCTATTCTAGTATAATTATTGCTTAATGGTTTTAGGGTGTATTCTACTATTTCGTAGCTTGAAATTTTATTTTTTAAGTAATAGGTATAGGCGTCCTCATAACTTTTAATTGACCCTAATATATTGCCATCCAATAATTGATAATACCCCTGGTTATTCAATAAATCTAAAAAAATGTACTGTTCCTCATAAGTCTTAGGCTTGCGCCAAAATAACTTCTGACTTTCCATTAAATAAGAAAAGCGTTGTTCGGGATTTAAAGAAACGTAGTCTAATCGTTCTAAGATCCACGAACCCAAATTGTCTTTAGCTTTTAAAGAGTCTAGTTTTTTTTGTACGATGTTGTTTTGCGCAAATAAAAAAGAATTTGAGGCAATAAGTAAAGTTAAAAATATAAGTCGTTGTAAAACTGAACGCATAAAGGGAATTGCATTTCAGCTAATTTAAAGAAATTGATTGTCTTTCCTAGAGCCCGACTTACGAAATCCCGTCATTGCGAGGCAAATATTGCGGTTTAAAACTTCCAAGTTACGTAGGTAGCCATTCGATTGTTATTGGTTTTTGGGTCGAAGAGATACCTGAAACCAATTGAAGGGCCCACGCGAACCAACCCTAGTTGTACATCGGCAAAGAAGGAGACATTTGCATCGGTAAAATTCTTTTTAAGTTCGTTTGCTATCACCTTCAAATCTGATTT
>DATJDT010000020.1:0-3060 GCA_035497275.1 Pedobacter sp. | reverse complement strand
TTTCACCCCTTCACCATTTTTAAAGTCTGAAGTCACTTTTTCATAAGCCTTTATTGGTGTGCTTTCAATTGCTGATGAGCCAAAGAAATCTGTTTTAAATGAATTAGGTTCTATCATCGTAACCTTGATGCCGAAATCTTTTACTTCTGCTTGCAATGCTTCGCTCAATCCCTCCACTGCAAATTTTGTAGCAGAATATAAACCCATTGTAGGTAAAGCATTAATACCCAAAACGCTTGATAATTGAATGATATGCCCTTTGCCCTGTTTCCTGAAGATTGGTAGAATAGCTTGCGTCATCCATAATGTTCCAAACACATTGGCTTCAAATAGATCTCTGGCTTCTTTCTCACTATTTTCTTCAATAGTACCAAATACGCAGTAACCCGCATTGTTAATTAGCACATCGATTCCTCCAAAATGTTTTGTTGCTATTTCTACAGCGTTTAAGCAATCAGCTTTGCTCGAAACATCTAATTGTAATGTTAAAACCGCATCCCCATATTTATCTTCTAATTCCTGTAAATGATCAATATTTCTTGATGTCGCTATCACATTATCACCACGTTTCAAAAATGCTTCTGCCCATATTTTTCCAAATCCGCGAGAAGCTCCTGTAATTAAAATTGTCTTAGTCATTTTTGTTTTTAATTTATTCGTCCTTATTGACCTTACAAAGGTGGGGGAGAATGAAAAAAATAAAAATGAACTGGTTTAGGAAATTCGGTTGAACTAGATTAACTTTTTAAAGTTTTTCGATTGCGAATCTTACTTAAATATTCAGTACTAAAACCAAGATAAGAAGCCAAAGCATATTGTGGAACGCGATTGGCAATAGCTGAATACTTGTTTATAAACTCATCATAGCGTTCTTCGGCTGTTTTAGTAAAATTAGAAAGTAGCCTTTTCTGTTGGAATGCTAAAGAACGCTGCGTAATGATGCGTTCAAATTTCTCCATTTTTGGTATCTCCCTGAGAAAAGTCTGCTCATCTTTAAAATCAATTTGTATCAGAACAGAATCTTCCAAAGCCTCCACAAATAATGTAGCTGGTTCTTGATAAATCAAACTGCTGTAATCAGAAATCCACCAGTCTTCAATTGCAAAAGCCAATGTATGTTCCTTACCCTGACTGTCGACTAAATAAGCTCTAAATGCTCCCTTAACCACATAGCTTTTATGCTTACAGACAAATCCCGGTTGCACGATAAACTGCCTTTTCTTTACTTTTTTAGTTTTAAAGAAGGGAATTAGATTACTGATTTCGTCATCAGTTAAATCAACATATCTTGCGATGTACTCTAAAATCGGATCGTATTCCATCAATAGTAAAGGTAATAATTCTTTCTGTTTGATGAGGGTTCGATAAATTCTGTGTTGGTCTGATATGCAAGTTGTTCAGATTACCCGTATTGAAAATCAGCGTTCATTTATAGTTACCAAATGGTTACTATAAAATACAAAGTCAGTATAACTTAGATACTAACAATGGTATCTTTGTGTAACATTTAAAATAATTTCAAAATGAGTAATTTAAAAAGTAAAAATGTAGTCATAACGGGCGGTAGTACAGGCATAGGATTTGCAACCGCAAAAGCTTTTATTAACGCAGGAGCAAGCGTTTTGATAACGGGAAGAAATGCTGACAATCTGCAAAAAGCAGCAGCAGAAATCAACAGTCCAAATTTGAAAACAGTAGTTTCGGACACTTCAAATTTAGCAGGAATTGCAGTTTTAGAAAAGGCAGTTGCCGATAACGGAAAAAAAGTTGATATCTTATTCTTAAATGCAGGAATTGCCGTATTTGCACCAATTGAACACATAACAGAAGCTGACTTTGATGCACAGTTCAATACCAATGTAAAAGGGTATTTCTTTACGTTGCAAAAAATGATGCCGCATTTGGTTGACGGAGCTTCTGTTATCGTTACTTCATCAAATGCAGCACACTTGTCAAATATAAATGTCAGTATCTATTCAGCAACAAAATCTGCGGTAAATACCTTTGCTCGTGTTGCAGCAAATGAATTGGCTGAACGGAAAATCCGTGTAAACATTGTTACTCCAGGACCAACAGACACAGGTGTTTTGGCAAAAGTAGGAATGCCGAAAGATGTAGAAAAACAGGTTACAGAACAAATTATAGCCTCTACTGCCGTAAAAAGAATGGGTCAACCAGAAGAAATTGCAAACGCAGTACTGTTCTTAGCTTCTGACGATGCAAGTTTTATTACAGGAAGCGAGTTTTTAGTTGATGGTGGAATGACAAACTATGCATTGAAATAAGCTTGCGAACCGACAAATTACCTAAACAAAGCGAAACACAAACTTGATTTGGGTTTCAATATTTCCAAAATAATTTTAGGAAGAGGATACAAAGGTTTAAATTTTGTGTTTTCTTCCTGTTTAATTGCCAAATTTTAAGATTGCTGCTAACAACACAATTAGCGAAACTCAATTCCGCTATATCTTTCCTATATACGCATTGCGTAATGTGCCTTTATAAATGTAATAATTGTTTTTAATCAGCAAGATAACTAAAGTATGGTTTTTATAACACTACTCATTAGCTATCCGCATAACCTCATCAAAATCATAGCCCGCTCTTGCCAATGCTCTTCTAGCTGAATCTATTGCAATAGGTGCCGGATTAGGTGGATGAACAGGAACTTCTTCTGTTTCTGCAAGTTGATTTAAAATATCCTGCGTTTGTCCATGTGTTAATGCCTCACAAACATCGTATAATCCACCGGGCTCTTCTTCAGCTAAATCGTGTTCTTCTAAGATATACTTAATTACATTTATTAAAGACAAAGTAGGAGGGGGAACCATTAAAGAAGTCAGGGCTCCATGGTCCAACCGATATCTTGGAATAAGATCCTTCGTTACCTCCGGATTTGCTTTTTTTGCTGCTGGAAACAATATCTTCTCTTCCATTTTAATGTGCCGCAATAATTGACTTCTAAATTGATGATAATAACTCATTTCAATTTTATCCGGCTGCTCAAGTGCTTTATTTAACAACTTTTCAATACGATGATGATCTTCCGTGAAAAATTGA
>DATJDT010000019.1:0-4665 GCA_035497275.1 Pedobacter sp. | reverse complement strand
TTCAATTGGGCGTTGCTTCATTCTTTCTGTTCCTGTTAAAAGGAACTTGCCTTTTTGGATGTTTAAGAAAGCAGTTAAGAAACGCATTGCTGTACCAGCCGGACCAACATCTACAGTTTGCAGTTCAGCGCTTTCAGTTTTTAGGTTAGAAAGGATTTTATTTAAAGTTACAGTATCTGCTGCAACCGATAAATTTTCTACGCTTACTGATCCTTTGCTTAAGGCGCTAATTATCAAAGCTCTATTGCATTCGCTTTTAGAACCAGTTAACCTTATTTCAGTATTAATTTGTTTACTTCCATTAAAAGAAAGCAAGATGTTTTCAGACATGTTTTTAACGTTTCAGTCATAACGAGGAGATGCTCCGATGCGTCGCAGCTCTTCGTTATGACGAGGTTGTGGCTTTAACTATTTTACTTCAGCATGCGCTTCAGCAGCAATTCCTGCTTCAGCTTTACCAGCGTTCATAATTTCTGTCTGTCTGCGGATTGATTCTCCATGCACTAGCTCCAAGAATTTTTCGGTAAAGTTAACATCCAATTTAAGGGCTTTTGCAAATGCAGTACGTTTGCTCATGATTTCGTCCCAACGGTTTACTTGTAAGATAGTTACTTTATTGTCTCTTTTAAACTCACCGATTTTTTGTGTAATACTCATGCGTTCGGCTAATTTTTGTAATACTAAGTCGTCGATTTTATCAATTTCTTTTCTTAGGTCGGCTAATTTATCAGCAAACTCTTCATTTTTAGATTCTGGTTGACGTAAAGTAAACTTGCTTACCATTTCTGCTAATGCAGCTGGAGTTACTTGTTGTTTTGCGTCTGTCCAAGCAATTGATGGGTCTAAATGCGATTCGATCATCAATCCTTGCATATCTAGATCCAACGCTTTTTGAGAAATGTATGGGATAAGTTCACGGTTACCACAAATATGGCTAGGGTCATTGATAATTGGTAATTCTGGACATAATGTTTTTAGCTGGATAGCCAGTTCCCACATTGGTTCATTACGGAAAGCACTTTTCTCGAAAGAAGAAAAACCACGGTGTATAGCGCCTAGTTTGGTGATACCAGCTTTGTTAATTCTTTCTAAGGCACCAACCCACAATTGTAAATCAGGATTAACCGGGTTTTTTACCAATACAGGGATGTCTACGCCTTTTAAAGCGTCAGCAATTTCCTGTACTGTAAATGGGTTTACGGTAGAACGTGCACCGATCCATAAGATATCAACACCAGCAGCTAAAGCTTCTTCAACGTGTTTCGCATTCGCAACTTCTACAGCAGTTGGCAATCCAGTTTCCGCTTTAGCACGTTTTAACCATTCTAGACCAATACTTCCAATTCCTTCAAATTCTCCTGGACGTGTACGAGGCTTCCAGATTCCAGCTCTTAATACACTTACTTTGCCGGTTGCAGCCAATAAATGGGCGGTAGATAATAATTGATCTTCTGTTTCTGCGCTACATGGTCCAGAAATTAATAAAGGTTGGTTTTTTACGTCTATCCAGCTTTCTAATGGTTGAATGTTTAATTGTAATTTCATTTTTATGGGGGTTAAATCGTTATTTTAAGGGTTAATTGTTTTTGGTTAATTGTCACTTAACCTATTTTATACTTTATCATTTTTTGGGTATTCGCCAATGATGTTAAAATTTACAGTGTACTTTAGAGCCTTTCTAATTGCGGTGTCGTAGTTTTCTAGGTTAGTCCACTCCATATCTACATAAAAGTAATATTCGTTACGTTTACCCAACACTGGCATAGATTGTATTTTCGTTAAATTAACATTAAGTTCGGCGAAAAGGTTAAGCACTTTAGATAGCGCTCCAACATGATTGCCAACTTGAAAGCAGATCGAGGCTTTGTTAATTTCTTTGGGACTTTCTTTCTTTTCTTTCTCTAAAATTAAAAAGCGAGTGTAATTCTTCTTGTTTGATTCAATTCGTCTTTCAATGATGTTCAACCCATACAATTCTGCTGCAAGTGTATTTGCAATTGCAACAGTATCAGTTAGCTGTTCATCTCTGATTTTCTTTGCACAGGCAGCGGTATCGGTACTTTCAATTACTTGGATATTAGGGTAGTCGTCAAAAAAATCAACACACTGTCTAATTGCAATAGGATGGGAGGTTGCGAATTTAATGTCTTCAAATTTTACACCAGGTAAAGCCATTAAATGCAATTGAATAGGAAGATAAACTTCGCCTGTAACTGAGAAATTATATTCTCTTATTAACGTATAGTTAGGTAATAAACTTCCAGCAATCGAATTTTCGATAGCCATGATTACAAAATCTGCTTCGCCTTTTTCTAAACGGTCACAAGTTTGTTTGAACGAGTTACATTCAATGGTCTCGATGTCCTTGCCAAAAAATTTAAATGCAGCCTCTTCGTGAAATGATGCTTTAATACCTTGAATGGCTACTCTTGTTTTGGGTTTCATTGTTGCGTCTTTTAATGTTGAATTGCGTTAAACAAAAAAAGTCCCAGCTTTTGGCCGGGACTTTCTATATACATTTAATATTGTTATCTATTTTTTTGCATATTAGCCCCGGCTCTTACTAAAATAGTAAAAGTAACCAAAGTAATATGTGTTTTGTAATTGCATTTTTCTGTTGTTGGTGACAAATGTACATTTCCAAATTTAATTTGTCAATAGCTAAGTGAAAATAATTTAAACAAAATTAAATTTTCCTAATAATTTATTCCTTTAAATGTTTAAAAATTTACCAGCTTTAATGATATTTTCTTTACTTAAGATGTTTAATGGAGGGATATTTCCTATATGATCCAAAGAAGTATAATTTAAGATATATTTTTCACTTTCTTGATTAGGTTCTCCGTTAAAAATAATTCCTTTAATGAAAATATTGTGTTGTTTTAAGGTGTTTACCGTTAGTAGCGTATGATTGATGCTTCCTAAGTAAGATTGAGAAATTAAAATTACTTTGAGGTTTAGCTTTTTAATTAAATCTAAAATTAAATGCTGATCATTTAGAGGAACCATTAAACCACCTGCGCCTTCTACAATCAAGCTATTACTTGTTTCAGGAAGTTTAAATGAGGCTAAATCTATTTTAACACCATCTAATTCTGCCGATAGATGCGGTGAAAGTGGATGATTTAATCGGTATTGCTCAGGGTGTATTTTAGATTTGCTGTTGCTTAATAAGCTTTGAACCATTAAACTATCGCTTTGGTCCAGGTCTCCAGATTGGATGGGTTTCCAATAATCGGCTTGTAATTTCTCAGTTAGCACTGCACTGGTTATGGTTTTTCCAATTCCAGTACCAATTCCCGTTATAAAATAGCTTTCACTCATGCTAATTCTTTTAAATAATTTATTAGATCACTTATTTCGTCCTGTGTATTGTAAAGATGTAGGCAAATTCTTAGGCGTTCTTTTCCTTCAGGTACGGTGGGACTTAAGATAGCTCTTACATCAAATCCTAGATCTTGAAGGTGGGTTGCCGCTTGTTTTGCAGCTAGGTCATTTTTAAACAATATGGTTTGTATGCAGCTATCGCTTTTTATCCGTGTAAGCGCATTGCCTTTAATTTGATCGTTAAAAGCTCTTATTTTACTAATAAGTTCTGGTTGGTAATTATGTTTAATTAATAATTTATATGCGCATCTAATAGCGATAATCTGATGTATGGGTAATGCGGTTGTATAAATAAATGATCTAGCGAAATTGATTAAGTAGTTCCTTAGTTCATTGCTTCCTAAAATTGCAGCTCCATGAGTGCCTAAAGCCTTTCCAAAAGTAACTACGATAGCAAATACCTTATCCTGAAGTGCTAGCTCCTGCACTAAACCTTTTCCTTTATCTCCAAAAATGCCTATTGCATGGGCTTCATCTACGATTAAATTTGCCTGATATTGATCACATAGTTTACAGATTTCGACTAATGGAGCTTTATCGCCATCCATTGAATAAATACTTTCAACTACTACATAGCAGATACCTTTTGCATTTTTTAATTTTTGCTCGAGGTCTTTGGTGTCATTGTGTTTAAATCGAAATCTATCGGCGTAACTTAATCTGGCGCCATCAATTAAACTTGCATGGATCAACTCGTCGCTAATAATAGTGTCGCCACGTTGTGGTATGGATGATAATAGGCCAATATTTGCATCATAGCCCGAATTAAATAATAAGGCAGCAGGTGTGCCATGAAATTCTGCAATAAAATGCTCTGTTTCCTCTGTATAGGGATGATTGCCGCTTAGTAATCGAGAGCCAGTTGCCCCATTTTTTAAGTTAGTAAATTGCGTGAGCTCTGTTTCGATTAGTTTATTTAGTTCATTAGATTGAGCTAAACCAAGGTAATCATTTGAGCAAAAATCAATTGGTGATTTTGAATAGGTTAATTCTCTTAATCTATTCTTTTCCTTCCTTTCGTTTAGCTTTTGCTTAAGAAACTGCTCTGCATTGTCCATTGTCCAAAAATAGAGAAAGACAGGTTAAGATGGAGGTTTTGTTTAATTTATTTTGTGTTAGAGGGGGAAATTAGGTTTTAGATCCTTCGTTGTGTTCTGCATAACAAATTATGGTAAAAAAAAGAGCTTTGATGTTGTCAAAGCTCTTTTGGTATGTTAGTTAGCGGGAGGGGGTTGAAGTGCTCTTTGGCCTTGTCGCAGAGGTCGTTTACCTCTATTT
>DATJDT010000018.1:0-12283 GCA_035497275.1 Pedobacter sp. | reverse complement strand
GTACAGGGTATTGAGCGTGTAGCTAGTGAAAAAGGTTATCATATTTTGGTTTATTCTACCAATGATCAATTTGAAAAGGAAGTTTCATTCATTAAACATTTACATAATGGAAGAGCAGATGGAATTATCATGTCGGTTACTGGAGAGGCAAACGATCATAATTATTTAAATGAGCTTTCAAAAAAACGACTACCATTGGTATTTTTTGACCGCGTTTACGAAGATATTATTACGCCCAGGGTAACTACCAACGATTATGACAGTAGTTTTTCGGCAACGAAACATTTGATAGAACAAGGGTGTAAACGTATTGCTTATTTGGCGGTAAATAAAACATTATCTATAGGAAAAACCAGGATGCAGGGTTATATCGATGCGTTAAAAAAATATAAGATCCCCTTTCAAGAAGAACTAATAATTGATTGTACTAATAACTATAAAGAGAATATTGACCATTTAAAACAGTCATTTTCTGAACTTAAACCTGATGGGGTATTTACATCGGTAGAGCGTTTGGCGTTTGCTACCTATTATGCCTGCTATGATTTAAACATCTCTATCCCAAAAGATTTAAAGGTAATTGGTTTTTCTAGTTTGGAAATTGCCCCACTCTTAAACCCAGCACTTTCAACTGTTACACAACCCGCTTTAGAATTAGGTAAGGCAGCCGCCTCGTTGCTTTTTAAGCTATTAGAAAATCCGGCAACAACACCAGCAACTTCAGAGATAATTTTGAATTCAAAGCTGATCAAAAGACGTTCAACATCAACCGAAAATTAATCATTAAATACCTTAGTTTTTTAGCCTTAGAAAAGAGGTAGTTTTGATCAAAAATTTTGGAGATTTTTCTAAAACACGCAGAATCTACACTTAGTTTTCGCAACATAGTTGCATTATTTCTTTGATTTTTCGGGAACGTTCCCGAAAACGTTCCCGAAAATCAAGCAGAAAGAGGCTTAGTGTTTAAAATACACTTATTATTGGAATTTTTATTTTTAATTATTTGTTAATCAATGACATATAAAATTATTGATTAATATTTAAAAACAACTTATCAGTAATTTATTTGCCTTTTTTACACTTTTACATCCATAAAATGTTGTGTTAAAAATAAATATGATATTAAATTTTGAATTATAATGTACAGTACTAAATTTACCATAACATAATAAACAACTAACACTAATCAAATATTTCACCTTTAAAACGGGCTTTTTTTATGAAAGTACTCTACCCTATTAAGCTTTGTATGTTGCTGCTTTTTGCGCTCAGCGGATTTACAGCAGCTGCACAAACCGGAAGCATATCCGGCAAAATTTTTGACGAGGCAAACGCGCCAATTCCCGGCGCCACAGTACAGCTTGTTGGCACCCAAATTTCGATGCCAACCGACGCTAATGGAAATTACAAATTCTCAAACTTAGCGAGTGGAACTTATACCATTTCTGCAAGGTATCTTGGTTTTGCTGTCCAATCTCAAACTGCAACTGTAGCTGCAGGAAATGTAGTTTTAAACTTCAGCTTAAAACCAGATCTGCAAAACTTAAGCGAAGTAGTGGTAATTGGCTACGGTACTGCCGAAAAGAAAAGTTTGACGGGTTCTATTGCTACCGTTAATTCAAAAGATTTTCAAAAAGGAACCATAAGTACGCCAGAACAACTTATTCAAGGTAAAATTGCAGGCGTTAACATTCTCAATAATGGCGGAAGGCCAGGAGGCGGAAGTGTAATCCGCATTCGTGGCGGCGCATCATTAAATGCAAGCAATGACCCATTGATCGTTGTGGATGGTGTTCCTTTTAGTGGCAGAAGTATCGGGAACGCTCCCAATCCTCTTGTTTTGCTTAATCCGAATGATATCGAAACCTTTACAGTGCTAAAAGACGCAAATGCGACGGCTATTTATGGCTCACGCGCATCAAATGGAGTTATTTTAATCACTACAAAAAAAGGAGGCTCAGGCGCACCGGTATTCAATTTTAGCACTAATAATAGTATAGCAACAGTGATTAAAAATGTTGATGTATTGAGTGCAGATCAAATTAGAAATTATGTAAATGCAAATGGCACCGCTGCTCAAAAAGGTTTATTAGGAAATGCGAATACGAATTGGCAGGATGAAATTTTCCAAAATGCATTTTCTAGCGATAATAACTTTAGTGTTGGAGGCTCCTTCCATAACGTACCCTATCGCGTTTCGGCAGGCTATTTAGATCAGCAAGGTTTATTAATTACCGACAAACTAACTCGCGCTTCTGGGGCTTTGAGCATCTCTCCACGCTTTCTATCAAATCATTTAAAAGTAGAACTAAACATAAAGGGTACTTTATCCGAATCTCATTTCGCCAATGATGGAGCAATCTCTAGTGCGATTCAGTTTGATCCTACCCAACCAGTTCACGCTACCAATGCTTTTGGCAATTACTTCGAATGGACTCAAGGAGCTGTTCCTAATCCAAATGCACCACGTAACCCTGTCGCTTTAATTCGTTTACAGGACAACAATGGAAAAGCTGCTAGAAGTTTCGGCAATATTAAATTTGATTACTCATTCCATTTTTTGCCTGAACTTCATGCCAATTTAAATTTAGGATATGATAACAACACCGGTTCTGGTTTTACCAGAGTACCAATTTACGCTGCTCAAAGTGCGTCGACAAGTGGTTTCTTTGGCGAGCGTAAAAACAGTGAAAGTAATATTGTATCGGAATTTTACTTAAACTATGCAAAAAATGTTTCAAGTATCAATAGCAGATTTGATGCAACACTTGGTTATGGTTATTACGATAATGTTTATAAAAACTACAATTTTAAAACATTCAAAGGAACAGGAGATCTACTAACTACTCCAGTATTCCCCAATTCGATTGAGCAAAACAAATTACTTTCCTATTATGGAAGATTTGTTTACACTTTAGCCGACAAATATATTCTTTCGGGAACCATGAGGGCAGACGCATCTTCTAAATTCTCAGAAGATAACCGTTGGGGTTATTTTCCATCGGCAGGCTTTACTTGGAGAGTTATTGGAGAAGACTTTATGAAGGCTAGCAAGACTTTCTCTGATTTAAAACTAAGATTAAGTTATGGTGAAACTGGTAACAAGGATGGCATTGGAAACTACGATTATCTCTCTAAATACTATGCAAACAGCAATACCGGTCAATATCAAATAGGTAATACTTTTTACAATTATTATAGTCCGGCAGCTTACGATCCTGATTTGAGATGGGAAAGTACGACAACTTATAACGCTGGCCTAGATTATGGCTTCGCAAAAGGCAGAATTTTTGGTAGCGTTGATGCGTACTACAAAAAAACAAAAGATCTATTGAGCACAATTAACATTCCTGTAGGTACTAATTTTAGCAACCTATTAACTACCAACGTTGGAAATATGGAGGTAAGAGGTATTGAAGGAAGCATCAATTTTGCAGCCATACAAAGTGAAAATACCAATTGGGATTTTGGCTTTAATGTTGCTTACAACAAAAGAAAAGTTACCAACTTAACCTTAAATCCAGATCCGGCATCGAAAATTGGGGCAGGTGATATTGCAGGTGGTACTGGAACAACTTTGAAATACAATTCTGTTAATCAGATCCCAGGCTCATTCTTCGTTTATAAACAAGTATACAATGCTAATGGAGCACCATTAGAAGGTGTTTTTGAAGACTTAAATCACGATGGTATTATCAGCACTGGTGATCAATATTTTTATAAATCTCCTGATCCTAATCTAACATTGGGCTTTAATACCAGTTTCAGCTACAAAAAATGGTCGATCAATACCGTTTTAAGAGCAAATATTGGCAACTATGCTTATGAGAATGTATCCTCAAACTTTGGGATTAGAACAAATATTTTAAGTCCAAGTGGCATTATCAATAACACTGGGGCCGACTTCTTAAATACCAATTTTCAGACTAACCAATATTTAAGTGATTACTATATCAAAAATGCCTCTTTCTTAAAGATGGATAATATTGGTGTTAGCTACAATGTTGGCAGATTGTCGAAAGTTAACAATAGCACTTTACGTATTTCAGCAAACTGTCAGAACGTATTTGTGGTAACTAAGTTCGATGGCTTAGACCCAGAATTATCATCAGGTATTGATTACAACTTATATCCAAGACCAAGAACCTATACTTTGGGTTTAAATGTTGGTTTTTAAAAATAATAGGAAGATGAAACACTCATTTAAAACGATATTGGCAACAGCGATTTTATTGTTGTCATTAAATTCATGCAAAAAAAGCGATCTTAATCTGAAGCCATCAAATGATGTAACTTCAGAAACGGTTTATGCTAATGCTGCAGGTTATAAACAAGGTTTAGTAAAATTATACGCGAGTTACGCACTAACGAGTTCACAAGGATCTGACGTTAGCGATATTGGCGGGATTAACTCAGGTTTTGCCGATTTTCTGAGGCTATTTTGGACTTCGCAAGAACTAACAACCGACGAAGCAATTTGCGCTTGGGGAGATGTTGGTATTCCAGAATTAGACCACTCTACTTGGGCTGTAGATAACGTATTTTTAAGAGGCCTATATTCAAGAAGTATCCTACAAATTACTGTATGTAATGAGTTTCTTCGTGAAAGTACACCAGAAAAATTAGCAGAGCGTGGTATTACAGGTACAGCAGCATCAGATATCGAAAAATATCGTGCAGAAGCCCGCTTTTTACGTGCCTATCAGTATTGGGTATTATTAGATGGTTTCGGAAACCCACCTTTTATTACGGAGGCTGATGAAATTGGCAAAGTTGCCCCTAAACAAATTACAAGAGCCGCATTGTTCACGTATATTGAAAGTGAACTAAAAGCAATTGAAACAGCATTGGCTGCCCCTAGAACGAACGAATATGGTCGTGCAGATCAAGGTGCTGCTTGGGCATTGTTGGCTAGGCTATATTTAAATGCCCAGGTTTACACTGGTACAGCAAAATATACAGAAGCAATCACTTATTCGAGCAAGGTAATTGGGGCGGGCTATGCATTAAAAAGCAATTATAAAGACCTCTTCTTAGCCGACAATAACCTTAATAATTTAGAAACTATTTTAACCATTAACTACGATGGTTCGAAAGGCACCAATTATGGAGGTACAACTTTCCTCATCAACGCAGCCATTAATGGCGATATGAACCCAACTTCATACGGCGTACCTAACGGCGGCTGGGGAGGTAATAGAACTCGTCAGAACTTACCAGCTTTATTTCCTGATCCAAACGGAAATGCAGATAAACGTGGTATATTCTTTGGCACAAAAAATAATGTTGAAGATATCGGTGTATTTACAGATGGGTTAAGAGTTACGAAATTTAAAAATGTAACTTCTACAGGCGCAACTCCTGCTTCGCTGAATGGCACATTCAGTTCGTTAGATTTTCCTTTATTTCGTTTGGCCGAACAATATTTAATTTATGGAGAAGCTGTAATGCGTGGCGGTACCGGAGGTTCTATAGCTCAGGCGGTGACCTACGTGAATGCATTACGTCAGCGTGCTTATGGAAATGCCACTGGCAATGTATCAACTGTAAATACCGACTTCTTTTTAGATGAAAGAGGTAGAGAATTATATTGGGAAGGTCATCGCCGTACTGATTTGGTACGTTATAATAAGTTTACTGAAGGCACCTATTTATGGCCGTTTAAGGGCGGTATTAAAGCAGGAACAGCGATTCCAGCTTTCAGAAATATTTATCCAATTCCGGCAGCAGATTTAATCGCAAATCCGAATTTGAAACAAAACACAGGTTATTAATCATAAGATTTATAAAAGAATGAAAGCAGTACTTTTAAAATCATTAGCCATAGGCTTTATCGCTTTATCGCTATGGTCTTGTAAAAAAGACGAAACCCGATCAATTGCTACTTCGGGCACTGGAGGCACCTTAAAATCATCGGCAACTAATGTAGTATTAGATAAGTCGATGCTTACCAGCAATGTTATTACTTTTAATTTAACAAATGCTGATTTTGGCTATAACGCAGCAGTTACCAATATACTTCAGCTAGCGGTAAAAGGCACAAATTTCGCCAATCCAAAAGAAGCCATTTTACCTGCCAATGCTACCGCTAAAGCATACAATGGCCTCGATTTTAACAACCTTTTGTTGTCGCTAAATTTACCAACAACGGCTAATTCCGATGTAGAAATACGGGTTAAGTCTTCTATTTCTACTGCAGTACCTCCTGTATACAGCAATGTAGTTGCTGTGAGCGCAAAACCATTCCCGCTAACAGCATGGATATATGTACCAGGTAATTATCAGGGCTGGAACCCTGCCACTGCCGATAGCTTAGTTTCAGTAACTGGAAATGGAGTTTATAAAGGCGTTATTGCATTTGATGGAGGCAACTTCAAGGTAACCCCAGCTAAAAAATGGGATATTGCCTATGGAGATGCTGGTGGAGGAAAAATTAGTACCTCAGGAGGCGATATCAGTTCAATCTCTGCTGGTTCTAAAGAACTGGTTGTCGATTTAAATGCTAATACGATCACTATAACGCCTTTGGTTTGGAGCCTTATCGGAAATTCTATTCCAGGAAGTAACTGGTCGGTTGATTCGGATATGAAATTCATCAACGATGGAAAAGGAACGTGGAAGATCACTATTAATATGACAGCTGGTGCATTTAAATTCAGGAAAAACCATGACTGGGGAACAAATTATGGAGGCAATGCCGGTGGCACACTTACTGGGGATGACATTAATGTAGCTTCAGCAGGTAACTATACCATCACTTTAGATATTCCTAATAATAAATATACTATCGTAAAAAATTAACCTAAAATCTTCAACAGATGAGCTTTTACAAGTTCATCTGTTGAAGATTTTATTTTAACTGTAAAACTTCCTAAACCAATTCCATAATTGGTCTTATTTCATCCTTCTTGGTGTATAAAATACACTTTCTAAAAATTTATGTTTTTCTTCGCCTATATCATTGCCTGATATAAAGTGAGCGTTAATAAATAAAAAACTAAAAATTAATTTTTTATTTCAAAAAAGCCACATATATTGGCAGACTTTTAAATTAAAACCTAAATAAAAAACCAAAAATGATTGTTATTGCAGATGGTGGATCAACTAAAACAAACTGGTGCTTAATAAATGAAGCAGGCAGAAAAATCCATTTTAATACAGAGGGATATAATCCATATTTTTCCGATAGTGACTATATAGAAAACTCTCTAAAAAGTTCGTTACCAGATCATCTGGAAGCTGACAAATTAACTGAAGTTTATTATTACGGTGCTGGCTGCTCTACGGATGCAAAGCGAAAAATAGTAGAAGATGCGATGCAAAAAGTATTTGTGAACGCAAAAATTAATATTGGACACGATTTGTTAGCATCTTGTCGTGCTTTATTGGGAGACAACGAAGGTTTTGCCGCCATTTTAGGAACTGGAACTAACACCTGTTTGTATGATGGCAATGATATAACCTTGAATATCGATTCATTGGGTTACTTTTTAGGTGATGAAGGCAGCGGAGGCTTTATGGGCAAAAGAATATTGGCCGATTATATGAAAGGTTACATGCCAAAGGGCTTAAGAGAAAGTTTTTATGACAACTATGCATTAACCAATGAAGATATATTAGATCATATCTACAATAAGCCATTACCAAACCGTTTCTGCGCTAGCTTTAGTAAATTCATTTACGATTTTAAAGAAAACTACGAAGACTATACAAATTCAGTGGTAAATTATGGCTTTACTGCTTTCTTCGAAAACTTGGTTATCCATTACCCTAACTATAAAAATTATGAACTAAACTGTGTTGGTTCTGTAGGCTATAGCTTTAGAGACATTTTAAGCCTCGTGGCTGATAGATATGAAATGGGAGTTGGAAAAATTATCCGTTCACCTATAGATGATCTTGTAGATTATCATTTAAGCAAGAGATAATTTATATCACTTATACTTTGACAAAGTTTTAAACTTTGTCAAAGTTAAAAGGAGATTTCCTTACCAAACAATTTGGCATATTTTCTCTTATCAAACTTATACAGGGTAGCTGCTCTAAACGACACACCTTTTTGTTTCTCATCAAGTTCTTTAAGCACGCCAAAACTCAATATTTTTTTCCTAAAATTTCTTTTATCAAGTTTTTTACCCAGAATTAACTCGTATACGTTTTGTACTTGGGTTAGCGTAAATTTCTCTGGCAAGAGTTCGAAAGCGATCGGCAAATGTTTAATGCGACGTT
Organism: Pedobacter sp.; assembly: GCA_035497275.1. Taxonomy (GTDB): domain Bacteria; phylum Bacteroidota; class Bacteroidia; order Sphingobacteriales; family Sphingobacteriaceae; genus Pedobacter. The sequence continues at coordinate 4,054 of DATJDT010000018.1, read as the reverse complement.
TAATTTTCTCTAAACCTTTATCAAAAATATGTTGGTGATCGAAACCTAATTTTGGAAGCTCACGTACATTGATCCACTGTGCTTTTTTGGCATAAGTAGTAAGTGGTTTAAGCACTTTATCACCACCCAAGCGCAACATAGCATAATAGGCTACCGTAATTACTCTGCCTTGCGGGTGTCTATTTACTTCACCAAAAGTATAATATTGTTCCATATACACGTCGCTCAAACCGGTAAGTTCGTGCAAAATACGGGAAGCAGACTGATCCACACTCTCATTCTCCCCTACCAAGTTACCTGGTAAGGCCCACCAATCTTTAAACGGTTCTTCATTTCGTTCGATTAACAAAATTTTAAGTTCTCCGCCATCAAAGCCAAACAATACACAATCTATCGAAACTGCAGAGTTAAACACAGGTAATACTTCTTTCAAAACAATATCGTTTTTAAAATATTTACAATTTTAGAACAAAATAAATACACTTATGCTCTTATTTCGTAAAAATAATGAAAAAAAATTACTTAGTGTAAAAAATACACACTATATTCGTGTAACAAAATGGAACCAAATATTAGAAATATTGCCGTACTAACTTCTGGAGGAGACGCTCCGGGCATGAATGCATGTATCCGAGCCGTTATTCGAACAGGGATATATCATGGTAAAAATATGTTTGGGGTAATGCAAGGTTATCAAGGATTGATCAATAACCACATTAACCCAATGGATGCTCGCTCTGTAAGTAATATTTTACACTTAGGTGGTACAGTATTAAAAACAGCACGGTGTTTAGAGTTTAAAGAAGATGAGGGCATGGAAAAGGCCTTCAAAAACTTAAAAGAAAAAGAAATTGACGGATTAATCGTCATTGGTGGGGATGGCACATTTACTGGCGCCCAACGTTTTGGCAAAAAATACGGCGTAAATGTAATTGGTATTCCAGGCACAATTGACAATGATTTATACGGTTCTGATTTTACCTTGGGTTATGATACGGCTGTAAATACGATTATTGAGGCGATTGATAAAATCAGAGATACTGCAGATTCGCATGACCGTTTATTCTTTATTGAGGTAATGGGCCGCGATTCGGGCTGCATTGCTTTACGGAGTGCCATTGCAAGTGGTGCAGAAGCTGTGCTGTTGCCAGAGAAAGAAACGTCTTTAAAAGAATTGATCGTTAAATTGAAAGAAGGTGTTTCGACCAAGAAGTCGTCGAGCATTGTCATAGTTTCGGAAGGAAATAAATATGGTGGCGCTTATGATATTGCTAAAAGCGTGAAACGTAAGTTTAACCATTATGATACTAAAGTTACCATCCTAGGGCATTTACAAAGAGGCGGTAGCCCTAGTAGTTTCGATCGCATTTTAGGGAGTAGATTAGGCTATGCTGCAGTAAACGAAATGCTTAAAGGTGCAACGATGCAAATGGTTGGTTTACGTGGTAATGAAATAAAATTGACTAGCTTAGATGACGCTTTGCAAATGCATAGCTATAAACTAGAAGACGATTTATTAGAAATGACAAAAGTATTATCCATATGATAGCCGTAGTATACAGTGGTTCGAAAAGTGCTTTTTGGAAGATCGCAAATAATGGGAAAACAATTGCCGAGTGTACCATGCCAGGGATTAATCCTTGTTTTAACGATCCAAAGCATATTCTCTACTTATTAGGTAAGAATATTGCATTAATTGATTATGCCGAACAGGTAAAACGAATTTATGTTTTTGCTGCTGGGGCATCTGCACCTAACAAACAAAAAGAACTAGCCGATACACTAGGTGTCTTTTTTAAAAATAGTAAAATAACCGTGAAAGATGACTTGTATGGTGCTTCTATCGCGGCTTGTTATAATGAAACTGGGATTGTTGGTATTTTGGGAAGTGGATCAAACTGCGCTTACTATGATGGCAAAAATCCCGAGCAAAATAATTATGGCTTAGGCTTTATTTTGGGCGATGAGGGTTCTGCTAACCATTTGGGTAGACTTTTATTGAAAAAGTACCTTGAAGATAAATTGCCAGAAAACCTGAAGCTAAAATTAGAAGAAAAATACAATGTTGATCGTCCATTTGTACTGGAAAGAGTATACAAAAAACCGGGTGTACAACAATATTTGAGTTCTTTCCTGGATTTTTATATCGAGAACAGAACAGATAAATATATTTTACAATTGATTGACCAAGCTTTTGAAAGCTATTTCAAGATCTATTTGCTCCCTACTACCGCAAAGCATCCAGACCAGGAAGTGCATTTTGTAGGTACAGTGGCCGGAACATTTCAAGATAGGTTAAGAAATATGGCGCACAAACATGATATTAACATTATTTCAATAACGAAAGAACCAATATATAATTTACTAAATTATTATTCAAATTAAATAAAATGACTAAAGTAGGAATAAACGGTTTTGGCCGTATTGGCAGACTAGTTTTTAGAGCTGCATTGAAAAGAGGACTTGATATTGTTGCCATCAATGATTTAATTGAGCCAGATTACATGGCTTATATGCTTAAATATGATACTACCCATGGCCGTTTCGATGGTACAGTCGAAGTTAAAGACGGACAACTAGTGGTAAATGGAAAAACAATCCGCATTACTGCAGAGCGCGATCCAGCTAACTTAAAATGGAATGAAGCAGGTGTAGAGATTGTAATCGAATCTACTGGCTTATTTTTAACCCGTGCTGATGCCGAAAAACACATCGCTGCTGGTGCAAAAAAGGTTGTATTCTCGGCTCCTGCAAAGGATAGCGACATCCCAACTTATGTAATGGGTGTTAATCACCATAAATTAACGGCTGACCAAACTATTGTTTCTAATGCATCATGTACAACTAACTGTTTAGCACCGATTGCAAAAGTACTGAATGATAATTTCGGTATTGTTGAAGGCTTAATGAGTACTATCCACGCTGTAACTGCAACGCAGAAAACAGTTGATAGTCCATCGGCAAAAGATTGGAGAGGTGGCCGTGGTGGTTTCTCTAACATTATCCCTTCATCAACTGGTGCTGCAAAAGCAGTAGGTATGGTACTTCCAGAATTAAAAGGAAAATTAACTGGTATGTCATTCCGCGTTCCAGTAGCTGATGTATCTGTAGTAGATTTAACTGCACGTTTAGAAAAACCAGCAACTTACGAACAAATTAAAGCAGCTATGAAAGCAGCTTCAGAAGAAGGCGATTTAAAAGGTGTTTTAGGCTATACTGAGGATGAGGTTGTTTCTTCAGACTTTATCGGTAATGACCACGCTTCAATCTTTGATGCTGGCGCTGGTATTTCATTGAACGATAACTTCGTGAAAGTGGTATCATGGTATGACAACGAATGGGGCTATTCATCAGCCTTAGCTAAGTTTGTTGAGTATTATGGCACTTTAAAATAAGGAACACGTTAGGCGCTTAGCAATAAGCATTTAAATAAGAGATAACCGAGAAGGGGCTGCAGATAAATCTGTAGCCCCTTCGGTTTTTTTCACCAAACTATAACTATAAAATATTCACCTATAAATTAAAAATTCATTCCTCAAGTACTACACACTTACGATCAAGTATAAAGATAATCGTCAACAAAACATTTATTTAACAAATATTTAACATAAAATAACAACCTTGTTAAAACAATTGGCTTACCTTCACGTTATAAATAACAGCTTTCAGCATCAAAAAAGCAGTTTTGTCATTTGAATAACAGAAAATAAAAATATTTTAAAAAATACTTAGTGTAAATTATACACCATTAATTATTATTTATATATTTGCATCATCATTAGTTGCTCAAGCAATTGAAGAAAACAAAAAAAGAAAAAACATTCCGCATTAAGGAATAAAAGAATAACCCGTTCATACAGGTTTATATTTGGTTAGAAAAAGAGATCAGTCTGGATGGATGATCTCTTTTCTTGTTTAAAGGCAAAGCGTTCCTCGCGCCGATCCTTCTCCACCTACCCCTTAGTTTCTCTCTATAACCAACAGGGACCCTACAGGGATGCAACAGGGATCCTACAGGGGTTTCACAGGGGCAAATTCCCTTTAAAAGCCCTAT
>DATJDT010000017.1:0-6703 GCA_035497275.1 Pedobacter sp. | reverse complement strand
CTCTAGAGTCGGTATGCGAACTTAACTCAACCCTTACTGTTGGATTGTCTTTCATGAAACGTACCAAGCGATTGAGCTCAGGTTTTGCAGCTTCCTTAATTACATATTTATCGAGGTCGAATAAGATGTTATTTAATCTAATTGCTTTATCACAATCTATCAGTTCGGCACACATTTCTAGTTTAATAAATAGGTGTTTATCTCTATCGTAATTCGAAGCGGTTATTTCTTCATATTGCGAAAAATAATTATCCTTCTTACCGTATAAGGTGTATTTTCCTATTTCTGGTAACTGAAATGCAAAGCTACCCTGCGCATCGGTTAAGGTTGTTTTTTTGAAGGCCTTCTCTACGTTTTCCAACACCACATTTGTGGAAAAAAGTGGGGTAGAAGTATTACAGGCAAATATTTTTCCTTTGATAATAAAATTCCGATTGCCGTAAAAGATATCTTTACTCACAACAGTTCCATTTTTAAACTCAGCTTTAGCCACCATGGCCGCATCTAAGGGGCCATTATATAATGTTCCAAAAGCTACATAATCGGCTGCTGTAACATTGTTAAAAATTACCTCACCAACCTCATTGGTTATCCCACTATATACAACAGTACCCATGTTATTTTTAATTTGTACCTCTGTTTCTGGCAATAGGGTTTTGGTATATTTATCCTTAGCGGTAATTTTTAAGGTATAGTTTAATGGGCTAGGCTTTTCTTTTGGTTTTGTAGGAATTCTCACAACGATTCCAGCAAATGCACCTATCGAAGCTATGTCGCAGTTACACGGTTTTACCCGGTCTATTCTTAAGCCATTGTAGGTATTGCCGGTTGGCGTGCTTTTTAGTGGCTGATAACTAGCGGAAGCATTCCATATAGGATCAACTAATTCTGGCGTATTAAAATGTTGCAAATAATAAGCACCTACATTTACACCTAGGTAATCATTAAAAAAGTAATTAGCTTTCAATTGGCCCTTCGCTGATAACAGCTTTTTGGCATCATAACCTGCATGAAAGTTGAGTAATTGATTAAGTACGGTTGTTGTTTCCCGAACTTCCGTTCTTCCACCTTTAACATAGGCTAAACCAACTCTTGTATTCAACTCGGCCGAAAACTTTCCGTTCTTGTTCTGGTATCTAAAATCTGGCCCTATGCCTGCAAAAGTTCTCGAGATGGTATTTTCAATGGTCGAAAAACTCGTTAATGGAGCTAATAAGGAGTTAGATAGATTAGTTGTTGGATAAATACTTTTTGGTTTGTTTTTGATGTAATCAAAATCTACTCCCAAACCAAGCCATGTCCAATAGTGATCAATGGATAATCCTAAATCCATTCCGCCCTTATAATCTATATAAGGTAAATTGTTTTGGTATTTAGGAAAGTCGTAACCTACCCTTGGCGAGAAATGCCAGTTTGGGTAAATAGGTGCGGTTGTAACCTGTGCTTTTGCAAATTGAATTGATAGTCCGATGAGGAGTAATATCAATAGTTTGAATGTTTTCATAGTACAATGTTCTAAAGTGTAAGTATGCTATTTTTAAGATATATCAACCATCTTTAAAAATTGTTACCCCCTTTGTTCATTTATACCGACTGGCCGCTAATAGCTAGCTATTCAGGCTTACTTAAATTCTTCACTGAATGAAATTCTTGCTAGTATTGTACATTTACTAATCTTAATGCCGCTTTTACTATTTTCCAGTTTTACAGGCTATTTACAAATTGCAAGTTTGAGGAAATCTTAAAATAAAAATCATGAAAAGACTTCTTTACACCCTTATTCTTTTATTTCAATTAACTTTTGTTTTCGCACAAAAGAAAGCTGTTAACCTAACTATTGATAAGGATGGTAATCCGATACGGTATGCGATGTTCGCTTATCTTAACGGGGACAAATGTCAAATTAGTTTGGCTTTGGATGAGAAGACCAAGTGGATTTCTGCATTTAATGTTCTTCCATACCAAGAAACCATAAGCTATAATTTTTTAGAAGGCACAGAGGTTATTACCCTTACAACTAGAATTCATAAGGATAGTCTTAACTTTTATAGGTATTCTATTATTGATGAAAATGGGGCTTACTTGGTTGATAATGCAAATCCTAAAAAAGCGACATTTTCATATCCAGAACGGAGTGATTTCCCCAATTATTTAGAACTGGAGTTAGCAAAACTAAATGTAATCGGAAAAAAAATTACCGTTCAAATGTATCATCTTTCCGAAAGAAGTAAAATCTATACCGCTGTTATTTATAACAAGCCTATAAAAGCACCTGCAATTAGCTTTGTGGATGTTCATTTTAATCAGCTTAATGCTAAAAAATATACAAAACCAAACCGTTTAAGTAACGAGCAAATAATTATTAAGGATGAAAAGATTGTCGCGTTAAATATAGGAATCGAAAATACAGAGCTAGCAGAACTATATGATGTAGCTTTGTTTAAGAAAACTGGCGATGGTTTTGAAAAGGTTTATCAAACTAATATTCTTTATAGAAACAAACAATATTCTGCCGTTATCGAAAATGCCTATCTGAGAGACATGGGAGAGTATTATATTCAAATTCTTTCCAGAATTAGGCCGGGGAATGGGATTGAGCCTCATTTAAAGCCTCAAAGCAAAACGACATTTAAATTCTCGATAGAAGATCATGATGCCAAAGTATTTACAATTAGCGAAATTGTTATTTTTGGTGTGGTTGCTGCTGCGGTCTTTGGGGCCATTTTTGGTGCAAGTATGGTCTACCTAAGAAAAAAAGCAAGACAAAACCTCTCGGTTGAGCAACAACAAAAGGAAATCGCAAAAAGTCGATTAGACAATGTTCGTTTGCAACTTAACCCTCATTTTATGTTTAACGCTTTAGCGGGTATACAGAGCTTAATGAACGAACAGAAAACAGCTGAAGCTAACCAGTACCTAGGGAAATTTGCACGGATTACCCGGAACGTGTTAGCTAACAAAGAACTCATCAGCCTTGCTGAAGAAAAAACATTGTTAGATGATTATTTACAAATGGAACAATTAAGGTTCGGCTTTAATTATGAGATGGATATTAAGCCAGATGTTGACTTGAATATAGAAATACCCTCTATGCTGTTACAACCTTTAGTAGAAAATGCTGTAAAGCATGGAATTGCCGGAGAGGGCAAAAGAGGAAAAATTATCATCAGTTTTACAAGGATCGATGAAGACTTGATTTTGCAAATAAAGGATAATGGAAAAGGGTTTGATACTTCAAAAACTTATGTCGGTTATGGTTTGCAGCTCAGTAAAAATAGAGTGAAGCTCTTGAATAGTATGTATAAAGAAAATGAGCTATTTTTAGCTATAAATGCTGATGCTAATGGCACAGTTGTAAAGGTAACCTTAAAAGAATGGCTATGAGAGCAGTTTTAGTTGATGATGAGCTAGCGAACCTAAGGAATTTAGAGATTCTGTTAAATACCTACTGTTCTGGCATCAAAATAGTTGGAACAGCTATTCAAATAGAAGAAGCGGCTTCGCTAGTTAAATTACAACAACCAGATTTATTGTTCCTTGATATCCAAATGGGTGCCCAAACAGGGTTTGATCTTTTAAATTTATTGCCAGAAAAATCATTCGAGGTAATTTTTGTAACTGCTTTTGATCATTATGGTATCCAAGCTGTCAAATTCGCCGCATTAGATTATTTATTAAAACCTGTGAACACGGATGAGTTGGTTTTGGCAGTTGATAAAGCAGCACAGCGCTTTAAGCTGAAAGCTAAAAATGAGCAGCTTAATTTTCTGCTCCAACATTTAAAACAACCTAATGAAATTGCTAAAATCGCTTTGCCTCAACAAAATGAAATTAGGTATATTCCTATTGATGAAATTTTACGTTGCGAAGCTTCCAATACCTATACATTTTTCTTTTTGGCAAATGGCGATAAGGTATTGGTATCCAAATCGCTTAAGGAATATGCTGACTTGCTAAAACCCAAAGGTTTTTTGCGCTGTCACCAAACGCATTTGGTTAATCCAGTTTACATTAAAAGTTGGTTAAAAGAAGATGGCGGGGTTTTGCTCATGCAAAATGGAGATAAAATTCCTGTGTCGAAGCCGAATAGGGAAATGATTAAAGAGGCTTTAGGGAAATAGGTGTTTTCGTTTCTAAATACTCGGCCAATTGCTACAAATACTCATTATGCTTTTTAAAGGCCTTTAATTAGCCATAGTTTTGGTCAAACCATTTTCAATGTCGAACTTGGTCTAACTAAAATTTACATATGTTATTGGAATTCTTAAACATGGGCGGAGCTGAAATTGCCTTAATTTTATTATCACTATTTTTTGTTGGTGGGTTTATTGTAGGTATCGTTTTAATTATAAAATCGATCTCAAAAAAAAAAGATAATGTAGACTTTAGGTTTCCGCTAAACCAATATACAGTGAATGTAAATGGTTTTAAGGAACAGAGCACTACCGCAAAAGATGTAGTGCTCAAAGAACCAGAAAGCTCCACAATTGCTTTACCGCAGCAAAGCGAAATAAGATATGTTGAAATTTCTCAAATTATGAGGTGTGAAGCTGATGATAATTATACAAAGTTCGTGTTAAATGGAGAAAATATTTTGGTCTCCAGATCTTTAAAAGAATATGCCGATAGGTTAAAGCCTAAAGGGTTCGTGCGAACACATCAAAGTCACTTAATTAATCCTTTGTTTGTGAAAAGCTGGCTCAAGGAAGATGGAGGTGTACTATTGATGAAAAATGGCGACAAAATTCCCGTATCTAAAGCCAATCGAGAAAATGTGAAAGCCGTTTTAGAAAATTCGTAGTCAAATCCAAATTCATTAGTTAGACCCATCAATACTAACGAGATTTAGTTAAATACTGTTTGTACATTTCATATGCCTTAGTAATTCGTGATTTTTGATTATTAATTAGTTTGACATATGAAAAAAATCTCTATCCTAAGTGTAATTTGCCTTTTAGCTTTCCATGCAATTGCTCAGCAAAAGGTAACAATCAGCGGTAAACTGTTAAATTGTACAGATCGTAAACTCGAAATTGTTCCCAGTACTGGGAATTTTAAAGACAGTATTAAGGTTAACCCTGACGGGACTTTTAACTATACAACTACAGCAATTCAATCTCCATTTAAAGCAAACCTTACCAATAGAAAGCAGATTCAAATTCAATTGTTTTTAGCTCCAGGGTACGACTTGCAAATTACTGCAGACGTAAAGGATTATAAAGTTGCAAAGTCAACACTAAACTATGAGGGTCTTGGAAGTAAAACCAATTCTTATTGGAAAGAGGTAATGTCAACCAGTACGCCCGATACTGTAAAATGGGTTCAAAAAGATGAAGATACCTATCTAGCCAATTTGATGCGAACTGATCGGTTAACTGCAAGAATTAACAAAGCATTTACAGCCGACAATCGAGAACCTTATGCTAATTATTTCAAGGAGTCACTTTTATTAGATCAAAAATTCGGACCGCTGCTTAGCATCTTTAATAGCTATGCATATGAACATAATTATAGTTGGGACCAGATTCAGAAAATGATCGGTAAAACGGGATATAAGCCGCTTTTAGAGGAGTTTAAGGATGAGAGGAATCTTGCAAGTAGTCTTTTTTCCTATCTTTTAACACAATATCCATTCTATTGCGATAATTATAATGCGTTCCCAGCAGATAGTGTGCTAAAGAAGCAAAGTAATTACTCATTGATTTTAGCTTCTAGATGGTATGCGGGGAAAATATATGATTATTATGCGTCGAACGAGATAGAATCAAAATTAACGTCTCTCTATAAACTCGAAGATTTTAAAAAGTTAGCACCATACATTCAAAAAATTGGAGATCAGAAACTGAGAACTTCAGTTAAAGCAATAGAAGCTGAACGAATAAGAAAAGCTATGAGTTTGCAAAAAGGTGCTCCTTCTCCTTTATTTAACCTAACAGATACAAGTGGTAAATATTATCAATTAGCAGCGATGAAAGGAAAAGTTGTCTATATTGACCTCTGGGCAAGTTGGTGTGGTCCCTGCAAAGAAGAGACACCCTATTTAAAGAAAATTTATGAACAGCTTAAGAATAATGACAAAGTTAAAATTATAAGTATTGCTTCTTTCGATGCGAAAAATAGGAGGCGTCGGCATGACATTATCAAAAAGGATGGGATGGATTGGTTGCAATTGGAAGATACAGATGATAGTTTTGCCAAATCATATCAGGCAAATTTTATTCCTAGATTTATCATTATCGATAAACAGGGTAAAATTGTAGATAGTGATGCAGTTAGACCAAGCGACCCAGAAAAATTAATGACAATTTTAAACAGAGAAATTAATAAGTAAGATGAGAAAGTTGATTTTTATTGTTTTATTGTTGAATTATCATTGCGTTTTAGGGCAAAAAGGGAAGCCTATTAATACAGAGGGTTATGCGCGAGTTCCAAACTCCCCTGTGCATGTATTTAAAACAGATTCTTTTAAGTATCTGCGTTATGATGGATATGAAGTGATAGATATTCGAAAGGCCAGCCCCGTTCAATTGATAGACATAAAAAATAGGGAACGGATAAGTAATTTAGAAAAGAATCGGTTTTGGGGTCTCTATGCCAACAGTTATCAAGATCGGTTTCCCAGACACTCATTAGCACTTAGATTTGAGCAAAATACAGGAGCGAAGATTTATGCAGGAATTAGATGGAAATGGGGGACTTTGTA
>DATJDT010000016.1:0-2945 GCA_035497275.1 Pedobacter sp. | reverse complement strand
CGCAACGACAAGAGCCAAATATATCACCTGTGACGCAAGAACTATGTATTCGGGTTAAAACTGGCTCATCTGCATTCCAATTGCCTTTACTAATAGCTAAGTGTGTTGCGTTATTACTTAATTGAGTATAAGCCGTCATTTTAAATTCGCCCCACTCAGTAGGCAAATTAACGCTTACTTCTTCTCTAATTAAACTTTCGGCTGCTAAACGATAAGCAATAAGATCTTTAATTGAAATAATCTTAAGCTCGTGCTGTGCTGCAATCTTCATCAAATCTGGTAGGCGAGCCATGGTACCGTCTTCATTCATGATTTCAACTAATACACCCGCCGGCTCAAAACCAGCTAAACGCGCAATATCAATCGTGGCTTCAGTATGACCTGTTCTCCTTAACACTCCCTCACGCCTAGCTTTTAAAGGAAATATATGTCCAGGTCTGCCTAAATCCGATGGCTTAGTATTTGGATCGATTAATGCTTGAACAGTTTTAGCACGATCGTGAGTTGAAATACCCGTAGTACAACCATTCCCGATCAAATCAACCGACACCGTAAATGGTGTTTGATGCAAAACCGTGTTATTTTGAACCATTAAATCCAATTCAAGCTTAACACAAAGATCTTCAATTAATGGCGCACATATTAAGCCCCTACCATACTTAGACATGAAATTAATTACCTCTGGTGTAACATTTCTTGCAGCAGTAATAAAATCACCTTCATTTTCGCGATCTTCATCATCAACAACAATGATAATTTTGCCAGCTTTAATATCTTCTAACGCCTCTTCGATTGAATTTAATCTAATTTCCATTTCGTGTATTTCTTCCACAAAGTTACAATCTTTAAGTACAAATTTTCAGGTAAAATATCATTGGGAAGTAAGGATTCTCGCTCCCTTAGGCGTTGCTCTTTGCCTTCTTACCAAATATTTTCCTAAATAAGGTAACCAAGATTTGTTTATAATAATCAATATCGAATATTGCAGAATCAACTGTCGCTTTATAAGTTAGGAATATACCCAATGGCGTTAAAACAATAACTGCCATCCACATACCAAATACATGATCCAATGAACCTTCCTTGGCCGACTTCTCGGCTACAGTTGATATAATATGATAAATTAAAAAGAACACGACCGCAATAACAACTGGCAAGCCCAAGCCACCTTTTCTAATAATTGCTCCCAATGGCGCTCCAATAAAGAATAATAAAAGGCACGAAACTGCAAGGGTAAATTTCCTTTGATATTCAATTTTCGATTTTAATACTTCTTTCTGCTTCGTATCATATTCCATCAACCTATTGCTAATCACCTGCTGTAAGCTAGAAGTTAACTCAATTGCATTTTGGATGGTTGACATCCTATCTTTTTTGGGGATTACATTTATAACGTCTCCTTTGATCTGTTTGGCAACGGTCTTGATTTTAGTATAACCCTTAACGTAGTAGCTTTGTTTATAGTAACTATTAGCGTTAACCTTCATTGATTTGTTTAAGCTATCTATCGTTTTATTCAACGAATCCGCGCGTTTTGTAAGTCCTTTTAGGTTAAGCATTGGTGCATTATCCTGAAATTTTTCCTCATCAGTTCTATTAAAATTGGTAAAACTCGAAAAATCTAATTTAACTTCAGTTTCTTTAAAACGCATCCGTGTGTATGCCCGACGTGGATTATAGACAGCGCTTCCATTCCCTTTTGATTCCTCATACCTAATCCCATCAATCAACTTCAAGATCATGGTATTCCCATCCTCGGTTTTAATCATCCTGCCCTTCTTAGCTAAAAGTATCGTTGGAACTCCACTCTCGTTCTTATGGTCATAAATCATAATCCCAAAAAGGGAATCTGGATTAACCTCTCCTTTTCTATCCACTTTAATTGCATAATCTGTAATGCTCGTATTAAAAACCCCTGGCTTAATCAAGAATGACAGTTTCTTATTCCTCATGTCATACAGCAATGAATAATACTTACTGTTAGCTTTAGGAAGCATATAATCTGAAAAGAAAAAAGAGGCAACGGATAAAGAAATAACTAATACAAAAAGCGGCCGCATTGCTTTCTGTAGGGAGATACCTGCTGATTTAATAGCCACCAATTCATAATTCTCACCTAAGGTGCCGAACGTCATGATAGAAGATAGTAAGATAGCCAAAGGCAAGGCCATAGCCACATTAACAGCCGATTGATACATCATTATCTCTAAAATGGTGTACCATTCAAAACCCTTCCCTATAAATTCATCAACATATTTGAATAGGAAGAACATTAATAGGATAAACATCACAATAAAAAATGTGACAGCAAATGGCCTAATAAATGATTTAATCAGCAGTAAATGTATCTTTTTCAATATGCAAAGATAGCTAAAGCCCTTTAATTTTTAGGCACCTATTACACTTAGCAGGTAGGTAATTTGATTATCCCAAATTTTTGTCCTTTCAGCACGAGTTTCATCAGTTGCAAAATCGGTAATAGCTAAAGCTACATCGTTTGTTAACTCATCTTGAACAATTTCCATTTCAAAATAACAATGAGGCTCATCATCAAGCCATTTAAACTTCACCAATTTATTTTCTTTGATGCTGAGCATCTTAGCTTTCTGAACTTCATCATCCCATGTAAAAGTGTATATCTGATCTCTAAAAATCACATCATCTGCAAACCATTGCGACAAACCATTCGGCTCACTTATAAAACTAAAAAGTATGCGTGGAGATGACCTCAATTCATATTCTAATGTAAATTTTTTCTTTTCTGACATCCTATACACGGCTAATCTTAAAAATATTGGACTATTTTTTATTATTTGTTTCTAAAGAAAAGTAATTTATTCTATATTTGCAACTCTTTAAAAAATAGTATTCCACAATCGAGTATTATTTTTGATTTGGCGGGGTAGCTCAGTTGGTTAGAGCGCAGGATTCATAACCCTGAGGTC
>DATJDT010000015.1:0-4219 GCA_035497275.1 Pedobacter sp. | reverse complement strand
GCCATAGTTCACTTTACTTACAAATAAAAAGTCTCCAATTAACAAAGATCTTTCCATCGAACCCGAAGGAATGGTATAAGCCTCAATAAAAAAAACTCTTATGATGGTCGCTGCAACCACCGCAAAAACAATGGCATCCGTCCATTCTCTTGCTTTACTTTTCTTCTTTTTAGGCTCGGCATCTTTTTTCTTTTGCCAGAATTTATAGTTCATTTTTTATATCTTAATTCACAATATACGTTATTCAAAATCAAACACATAAGCAATACTGTAAAAGCCTTGCTTATTGTTTAACCACTCGGCAGCTATGATAGCTCCTAAAGCAAATCCAGCTCTATTATGTGCAGTATGCTTAATCTCTATTTCATCCACTTCAGAACTGTAAAGCACTGTATGTGTTCCTGGAACATTTTCAATTCTATGCGATTCTATTAATAATTGCTCACTTTTAAAAGCATCGGGAACTGAAGTTCCAACTACCTCATTCACCCATTCTTGCTTGCGATCAATTGAATCAATAATATCTTCTGCAATGGTCATTGCCGTTCCGCTAGGTGCATCAAGTTTTTGCGTATGATGTATTTCTTCAACTTGTACTTCATAAGCTGGATAATTATTCATCAATTTAGCTAATACTTTATTTAAGTGAAAGAACAAGTTAACTCCAACACTAAAGTTAGAACCATAAAGCAAAGTATTGTTACTTTTTAAACAATCATTTTTAATCTGTTGCAAACTCCCATACCAACCCGTTGTGCCCACTACAATTGGAAGTCCCGCTTCAAAACATTTGTAAATATTAGCTACAGCAGCGCTAGGTGCACTAAAATCAATAGCTACATCTGCTTTTTTTAAATTTTCTACTGTAAAATCGGCTAAATTTTCTATACCTATTTTAAGTACAATTTCATGGCCTCTTTCTATCGCAAAACGTTCAATAATCTGACCCATTTTACCATATCCCAATAATGCTATGTTCATAATTTGAGCGTAAGTTTTAATGCTGGCGTAATAGAATTATAGCCATACATAGTGTTTGTATTTATAATTGTGGGATTAATATTAAATCCCAATTTTTCTTCCACATTTAGATATTTTAATCGCGCAGTAACATAAGCGTCAAGTACATTGATACCATATACTACTCCGAGCGAAATTAACACAACTTCTTTATTGTTTTTATAAATTGCCTTACCGGTATATAATGCGTTGGTATCTTTATACTGCGACAAAGAACCATTCGGATCTGGCTCGTTATTATGCGTTTGACGATATTGAAGTTCTTTTAAGAATAAGTTATAATTTTTATTATTCTCAATAAAAGACATGGTTAGCATGGTTCCAGCTACATAAATACCCGCTATCTTGCCAATAATGGCTATTTTCTTCCCAATTCCCTTACCTGCAATTCTTCCACTCTTTACATCATCTACTACTAGCTTGTAGTTATACGCCTGTCCCCACCCCGGAATAATGAGCGACCTTCTAATGGCTATTTTACCCGCCAATCGGCCTTTGTTAACATAACCCGCAGAGGCGATCGTATCTGTTTTAGCTTTATTAATTTCAACAGATTTCTCCTTCACAGGCTCTTGTGCTTTAACGGTTGTGAAAGCAAAAAAACCGCATAAAAAGACATATAGTAATCGCATTACCAATCTAAAAGTTCTAAAATCCTATTCAAATCATCATTTGAAACAAAAGGAATTTCAATAGCGCCCTTTCCATTTTCACTAACTTTTAACTTCACCTTAGTTGCAAATTTTGAGGCTAAATCTCTTTGCAGTTTTTGATATTCGAAAGAAACACCTGCCGGCGTAGCTTTAGGCTTTACCTGTACGTGGTGAATACTCCGAACTAACTCCTCAACTTTGCGAACAGAAAGCCCCTTATCTAAAATTTCTTGATGAATGAACAATTGTTTTTCTTGCTCTTCTACACTAATCAGTGCACGTGCATGACCCATAGAAATTTTTCCATCTCTGATAGAAGCCTGAATGGCTGGCGGCAATTTAAGCAACCGCAAATAATTACTTACCGTTGTTCTATTTTTCCCAACACGATCTCCCAACTGCTCTGGCTTCAGTTTACACTCGTCTATCATCATCTGAAAACTCAAAGCTACTTCGATTGCATTCAAATTTTCTCGTTGAATGTTTTCAATCAATGCCATTTCCAGCATTTGCTGATCATCAGCAGTACGAATATAGGCTGGAATTTGAGTTAAGCCTGCTAATTTCGAAGCTCTTAATCTACGTTCGCCTGAAATTAACTGATATTTAGCCCCGTGCTTTCTTACGGTAATTGGCTGGATTAAGCCTTGAACCTTAATCGAATCAGAAAGCTCATTTAAAGCAACCTGGTCAAATTCAGTTCTTGGCTGATATGGATTGGTTTCAATATCGTCAATATCAACCTGACTAATACTACCAATTTGGGAAGTTTCATTTAACGTTTCAATTCCCGCTTTCGGAGGATGTACTGAATCAGTATCATCTAAAAGCGCACTCAATCCTCGTCCTAAACCTGTTTTTCGCTGAAAAGATGTCATCTGAATAATTTATAGCGTTGCCGTATTAACATCTTGTTCTTCGGTTATCAAACCATTTTTACGAACAATCTCTCTGGCTAAATTTAAATAATTAATTGCTCCCTTACAATTTGCATCATGCATAATTACCGATACACCATAACTAGGGGCTTCACTTAAACGAGTATTACGTTGAATAATTGTATCAAATACCAAATCTTGAAAATGTGTTTTCACTTCTTCAACTACCTGATTTGACAAACGTAAACGTACATCGTACATCGTTAATAAAATACCCTCAATCTGTAATTCAGGATTTAAACGATTTTGAACAATTTTAATTGTGTTTAATAATTTACCTAATCCCTCTAATGCAAAATATTCACATTGAACCGGAATAATTACCGAATCGGCAGCGGTTAACGAGTTAATTGTAATCAAACCTAAAGATGGAGAACAATCGATAATGATAAAATCATATTGATCTTTAATTTTCTCCAATACAGCCTTCATTTTATATTCTCGGCTACCTAAATTGATCATTTCAATCTCGGCTCCCACTAAATCTATATGCGCCGGTAAAAGATCCAAATTTGGCGTATCCGTTTTCACAATTGCATCTAACGGATCAACATCATTAATAATACATTCATAGATGCTGTTCTTAACGTTGCGTGGGTCGAAACCAATACCGGAAGTTGAATTTGCTTGTGGATCAGCATCCACCAATAACGTTTTATACTCTAAAACTGCTAAACTGGCTGCTAAATTTATAGAAGAGGTAGTTTTACCCACGCCTCCTTTTTGGTTTGCTAAAGCAATAATTTTACTCATGTAATTACCTTAATTGAATAGGAATGTTTTTACAATTAGTTCTTTAAAAAATGCTATTTTTGCATATAATTAGGCATTTTTTAACAATTAGCTAAGATACGAACTAAATCATAATATTAGTATTAAAGCAATAAGTGTTTTAAACATCTTATTAACAATTTCAGCATGGTTACCATTATATCAGGCACTAATAGGCCGAATAGCAATACTTTAAAAGTCGCAAAATATTATCAGAACCAATTGGCAGCAAAGGGTTTGAAAACTAATTTACTAGACCTCCAAGATTTACCGGCAAATTTAATTGGTTCAGACTTATATGGACAACGAAGTGCGGCGTTTACAAAATTGCAACAATTGATTTCTCAGACCGACAAATTCATCTTCATTATACCCGAATATAATGGAAGTTTTCCAGGTGTACTAAAAGTGTTTATAGATGCTTGCGCTTTTCCAGAGAGTTTTTACGATAAGAAGGCTTGTTTAGTAGGTATCTCGTCTGGCAAATACGGAAATATTCGTGGAATTGATCACTTTAATGGAGTTTGTGGCTATTTACACTTAAACGTAATGCCTTTACGTCTGCACATTGCAAATATCAAAAGTGAACTAAATGAAAGCAATGAGCTCTTTAAAGAAGATACAGTGAAGTTTACGAATGAGCAGATGGATAAATTTATTGCTTACTAGCCTATAACCCGAAATTGACCCAATTCTCTCCTTCGTTTCCAAAAACAAAAAATCCAGGATGTAACATCTCGGCAATATCTTCAAGACATACCACTAAATCTTGTGGCTCTTTCGCCAAAACCTTAGTATCGTCCATCAGGTAAACACGATTATAAGCTACAGCAGGCC
>DATJDT010000014.1:0-2323 GCA_035497275.1 Pedobacter sp. | reverse complement strand
AGAAACTACTCCTGCCTTCTCTAATAAAGTGAGTACAATTATTCTACTCTTAAAGGCCTGATATGGCTTATTAAAAAAGATCCAGACATGGCCGCCTTTACCACTTCTCGACCTTTCTAAGTAGGCCGGAATATTATACTCTGTACAAATGGCGATAAAGTTTCTACAATCTTCTATCCAGCTGTTCTTATCAAAATCTGCCACAATTAACCAAGAGGTATTATCCTGTAATAGTGGATATAATCCTATGATTTGCCTGCCGTCAAGATGTTGTTGAATCTGATCGTCAGTTAATGGGAGGTAATTTATTGTTTCTGAACCAGTAGGGTTTGTACTTTTCTTATAGGTTCGGTTAAAATAGGGATCATAAAATTTAGCAGGCATGTAGCCACTTTTATTTCCTTTTGACCAATAGACAGCGTAAACATCTTCGCGGCCCTTAAATAAAGATTTGTATAATCGAAGCTTATCCACCAGTTGAACTCTTAACGTTGCAAATTAAGCAAAAATAGAATGATTATAAATTTAGGCGAACTCGAGCGGTACACATTTTGTTTTAAATTGTTGGAATGTACGATCGATGCCTTCATATTAAAAGAGTTTGTAAATACTTAAAGTAAATTAGCAGCGCATAATTAAAATGATGTTGGGATTGATCGTTGACACCTTTTACGATATTCAACGAATTTTATATTATATGTATAATAGGGTCTGCTGATGTTGATTATTTAGATGTTATTATAGGAGAAGTTGAAGTTTATGATCTTGCTTCTGCAAAAATTAAATTAGAAGTTTTTAAAAGAAGGTATTATTTTTGTATCTTTAACTATTATGGCAAGTAAATCAACAAGTAGATCAAGAACAAGCGATGGGTTTGCTTATCTAACTAAGCGAATTGTTGTAAGTAAAGCTAAGAGTGCTGGTAAAGTCGCTGCTAAGAATGCAATGGAACTGATGGGCTATGTAGTAACTGTTAAAGGTGGCTGGGTAGTGAAGGAATATCAGGATGGAAAGTTTGAACAAATCGAAAAACTTCAAGAAGCTTAATTCTATCATCTATTGTCGGAACAAATCACACCACAACTTCGTCTTAGGGTTTTTGCCGGTCCAAATGGTTCAGGTAAAAGTACGGTTATAAAAAGAATTCGTGAAACTGAAGTAAATGAGAACGTTAAGCTTGATGTTGGAGTTTACATCAATGCCGACGATATAGCACAAAGCCTAAAGAAAGGCAAGTTCTCTTTTCGTCCTTACGATGTAAACTGTACTTTATCGGATCTTATTAAGTTTGGTGAAACTTCCGGTCTTTTGTCCGATGACTTCTCAGCAGAACAATTTAGTAAATCTATCGAAATTTCTGGACGCAAACTTACTTTGACCATCGCAGAATACTTAGACCGTGTTGCGCAAATCATTGCAAGGTTTCTCAGACATGCTTTTATTGCAGTTAGGCGGCGTTTCTCGTTTGAAACAGTATTTTCACACGAATCTAACCTTGACGACATGCGTTTAGCAGCTGAAGCGGGATACAAAGTCTACCTTTATTTCGTTGGAACGGAGTCTCCTGAAATAAATAAATTCCGAGTAGCACTAAGAGTCAAAGAAGGTGGGCATCATGTTCCAGCCGATCGAATCGAAAAACGATACCTAAGATCTATGCAACTACTTAAAGCGGCAGCAGATATCTCCTACCAGGGATATTTCTTTGATAACTCCATCAACAATGAACCTTACCGACTTGTAGGTCACTTTAAAATGGTAGCAGGTCAAAAAGAATGGGATGCTATTCCAGAGGATCAGGTATCTATATGGCTTAGAAGATACTATCCAAGATCATAAACAATTAGATGCAGGGGGGAGAACTCCAGCTCCATACTCGTTTGAAAGATTAATATTTATCTCCTAATATAATTATTATCGAAGAATATCTAACTGATACGGTAAATGTAAATCCTTATTTGGTTAACAACTCATGGTTTCCCGTAAAACACTATTAAAATAAATTATCTCTACTAGAGTATTTCCCAATCCCTTATATCTTAACCTTGCCAAGATTTGGCAAATGCAAATCACTGTATAATCATTGCTAAAAATCAAATTATGAAAACAGCAATTTTATATCTCCGTGTAAGTACAGATGAGCAGGCACTAAGAGGTTACTCTTTGAGAGGTCAGGAAGAAATGCTAACCAACTACTGTAAGCTACATGGTATTGGCATCACGAAAATTTTCAAAGAAGATCACTCCGCTAGATCATTCAAACGACCTGAATGGATGAAACTCTTAAGCTATTTGCGTAAACATAGAGCAGATTTTCTCCTCT
>DATJDT010000013.1:0-1615 GCA_035497275.1 Pedobacter sp. | reverse complement strand
ATTCCCAGTGATATATGGGTAAGCCAAAAGTGCTTTCAGATACGAAAGTATGGCATTTAACCGGCTCAAAGGCAGTGCTTATTCCATCATTCGCTAGTTTATAATCTCCAGAAACCACACAGATTTCCCCTTTATATTCTAGCCGTATTTGAGAAGATCCAATTACATGTCCGGCTGGATGTAGACTTAATTTTACGCCATTTATATTGATCTGTTTATGGTAAGAGAGAGTTTGCACGTTTTCGTCAAGACAATATCGTTGGGTTAAAATAGGTTTTGTTAAATCGTGGCACAAGTAGTTTTTATTCCCCCATTTTACATGATCTGCATGTCCGTGTGTTGTTACGGCATAATCTACGGGATGCCAGGGATCGATATAAAAATTACCTTGTTTGCAATATATTCCCTTATTTGTAAACTCAATTAAGCTCATGTTAATTAAACATTTATTAATCAAATTAGTTTGCGGAGTAGGTATCGGCTAATTAACCGATATTTTTTGTTTATCGGGTAAATAGCCGATATTTGGATTTATCGGTTAATTAGCCGATATTAGTGGGATGATAGCAGTAATAACAGGAGATATTATTAACTCTAGAAAGTTGCCAGAGGGCTGGATTAACCTTTTGAAGGCTGCTTTGGCTAAGCTAAAGGGCGAAGAGAAGCAATGGGAAATTTTTCGTGGGGATAGTTTTCAAATCGAATTAAATGCAGAAGATGCATTATTAAATGCCATTTATATTAAGGCCTGCATTAAAACCCTTAAAAAAGGAGATGTAAGGATGGGCATTGGCCTAGGCAAAAAAAGTATGAATTCTTCAAAAGTAACTGAGGCGAATGGCGAAGCATTTATTAATTCTGGAAAAGCGTTCGACAATTTAAAGACAACAAAAGTAAATATGGCTTTTGCAACGCCTTGGGAAAATTTTGATGAGGAAATTAATCTTTATTTAAGATTAGCGCTAATTGCAATGGATAACTGGAGCTCAATAACTGCAGAAATGGTAAAGTATGCGATTGAAAATGAAAATGTGAAGCAGGATAAAATTGCGGAAATATCTGGTAGAAGCCAGTCTTCAGTAAGTGAAGCTTTAAAAAGAGCCTATTATACGGAAATTGTGGCATTGGAAGAAAAATACAGGAGTAAAATTACTAACTTGATTAAAAAATAAAGATGGAAATTACTTTGCTTAAACTCTTATTGGCCCATTTACTTGGTGATTTTTTCTTTCAACCAAATTCATGGGTATTAGAAAAGGAAAAGAAGAAATTAAAATCATTTAAGCTGTATTGGCATGTCCTTATCCATGTAGTATTGGTTTTTTTAGTTTTCCTTTCAATGGGAGTGTGGAAAATCGCATTAGCAATTGGAGTTACCCATTTTGTAATCGATAGCATTAAGTTAATTTATCAACGACCAAAAACTAAACGTCTTTGGTTCTTTATGGATCAAGTTTTACATATCCTGGTAATTTTGGCATGTTGGATTAATTATAGTCAGCCTGATTTTAGTATCTTCTTTATAAACCAGCACAAAATATGGGTTCTTGTTGTTGGTGCACTTGTTCTTACTTCGCCTACCGCAGTTATTATTAAGATGATTATTGCTAAATGG
>DATJDT010000012.1:0-3034 GCA_035497275.1 Pedobacter sp. | reverse complement strand
TCTCAAAAAACCCTGTATCAATAGTTTCTTTAGCTTACCGTAAGCTTCGTCAATTAAACATGAGCCCTAATTCGCGGTTACTGATTATAGGAGCGGGAGAAACTAATAAAAACATTGCCCAGTACTTAAAAAAACATAAGTATGCTAATTTTTCTGTTTTTAACAGGACTTTGGAAAAGGCCGAATGCTTGGCTAAAAGCTTAAACGGTAAAGCCTATCCATTAGCTGATTTGCAGAGTTTTGATCAGGGTTTTGATGTCATCATAACCTGTACTAGTTCAGTTGAACCCATTATTACAGAAGAGGTTTATACTAAATTGTTGAACAATGAAACTGGTAAAAAAGTTATTGTTGATTTAGCAATTCCAAATGATACTGATGCTAGGGTAATCCAAAATTTCCCAGTGCACTATATTGAAGTAGAGTCGTTAAAGGAAATTGCCCGTAAAAATATTCAAGAGCGTTATAATGAGTTAGTTCATGCTGAGCATATCATTGATGCTAATATCAAAGATTTTGAATTAGTATTGAGACAGCGCAAAATTGAAATCGCTATGAGCGATGTTCCCAAAAAAATAAAGGAAATTAGGCACACAGCTATAAATGGCATTTTTGCAGAAGAGATTAACACGATGGATGAAAATGCTAGAGCTGTATTAGAGCGTGTGATGGATTACATGGAGAAAAAATGCATCAGTGTTCCCATGGTAATGGCAAAGGAAATTTTAGTGAAAAACGGCTAAGTCTTTGTAAATCAACGTTAATATCCTTTAAAAAAAATCATTAAATTTGTTGAAAAACTACTAAGGTGAAAAAAATAATTATCGGTACGCGCGGAAGCGATTTGGCATTATGGCAGGCTAACTACACAAAAGATAGATTAGCAGAGATTGGATTTGATGCAGAATTAAAGATCATTAAAACGCAAGGCGATAAAATATTAAACCTTCGATTGGATAAACTTGAGGGCAAGGGCTTTTTTACTAAAGAGTTGGAAGAAGAATTGCTGAATGGCTCAATTGATCTTGCTGTTCATTCACACAAAGATTTACCTACAACAAACCCACCGGGACTTATCATTGCGGCTGTTAGCGAGCGTGAAGACCCGTCAGAATTATTGCTCATCCTTAAAGATTGTGTTGAAATAAGTCAAAAACTATCCTTAAAAAAAGGGGCGATGGTAGGAACTTCTTCTAATCGCCGTAAAGCACAATTATTGGCTTTAAGACCTGATCTTAATATTGAAGATCTACGTGGAAATGTACCAACGAGGATCCAAAAGTTACGCGATGAAGATTATGATGCTATTTTACTTGCTAAAGCAGGTGTAAATAGATTGAATATAGACCTGTCTGAATTCCACGTAGAAGTGGTAGATACTACCGAATTAGTTCCTGCGCCAGCGCAAGGAGCATTAGCAATTCAAATCAGAGAAAACGATACGGCGCTTTTTGCTGCTTTGCAACCTTTAAATCATTTGGCTACCGCAGAAGAGATTGCCGTTGAACGTAAAGTTTTAAATTTATTTGAAGGTGGTTGCCATATGCCGCTAGGATGTTATTGTAAAAAGGAAAATGGCCTTTTCGAGGTGTGGACATCTAAAGCAGAAACTGATGAACATTTTCCCGACAGATTGTTTTTACGGACAGCAAATACCGAAGGTTTAGCAGAGCGAATTGTAGCTAAATTTGATAAGGAACGAAAAATGCCTGCTAAAGTATTTATTTCAAGAGAGATCGGAGAGCATAGTTATTTCAGAAAGGCGTTAGCAAAACACGAAATTGAAATAGAAGGGAGGTCTTTAATACGGACATTTCCTATAGTTAATATTTTGGATCCCTTTTATTTGAAAAACATAGATTGGATTTTCTTTAGTAGTAGAAATGGGGTAGAATATTTCTTTAAATTAAACCCTGTTTTAGCAAAGAAGGTAAAATTTGGGGTGGTTGGAAGAGGCTCCGAAGATACACTTAGGAAATTTGGGCATTTAGCAAGTTTTGTTGGCGAGAGTGGAGATATTACCGAAGTGGCAGAAGAGTTTGCTAAATTGGTGAAAAATGAAACCGTAATGTTTCCTAGAGCTCAAGATTCGTTATTGAGCATTCAAAAATCATTAGGTTCTGATACAAAAATAGTGGACTTACCTATTTATGAAACAGTAATCGAAGATAATATAAATGGGACAGCTGCCGATGTCCTTATCTTTACAAGCCCCTCGAATGTTGATGCTTATTTTGCAACCAATTTACTAGAACCAGAGCAAAAAGTTATTGCAATAGGAAACTCAACAGGTAAGAAATTTGAGGAAATGGGAGTGAAATACCATTTGCCGTATTCGCCAGATGAGATAGGGCTAGCAGAGGCTGTTTTTGGAATAGATATTTGAGCGCTGTCTTTGATACCATATACTTGATACTATGATTAGACCAAGAAGATTAAGGAAAAATCCTGTCGTGAGAGAGATGATCGCCGAAACGCGACTATCAAAAGATATGTTTATCTATCCGTACTTTGTTGTACCTGGATCCGGAGTTAAAAAACCTATTGAGGCTATGCCTGGGATACATCATTTCTCAACAGATAATTTATTAAAGGATGTAGAAAAAGGCTTAAAATTAGGTGTAAATAAAATTATGCTCTTTGGTGTGGGTGATGAAAAGAGTGAGGATGCCCATGCTGCATATGATCCAAATTCATTGGTGCCAGTGGCAGTTAAAGCTTTGAAGAAGAACTTTGGAGAAGATTTATACGTAGTTACAGATGTATGCGTTTGCTCTTACACTAGCCATGGTCATTGTGGTATTATCAAAGATGATTATATCCAAAATGATTTGTCGGTTGATTTGATAGCAAAAATGGCGTTAAATCATGCTGCCGCAGGAGCAGATATGTTAGCACCATCGGATATGATGGACGGTAGGGTGGCTGCAATTAGACAGCAATTAGATCAACATAATTTTGTAAATACCGCAATTATGTCTCATGCTACCAAGTTTGCTTCGGCCTATTATGGCCCTTTTAGGGAAGCCGCCGA
>DATJDT010000011.1:0-2393 GCA_035497275.1 Pedobacter sp. | reverse complement strand
GTTTTGGTTGGCATCTGTACGCTCTCCCTTATCGCTTATATTTATCAGAAACAGCACCTTAACACTGAATACATTACGGTACAAGCGCCAAAAGGAAAAGTATTGGAAGTTTTTCTACCTGATCAAAGTAAAATAACACTTAATGCTGCTAGTACGATCAAATATCCTACAAAATTTATCGACACACGAGATATTTATTTGGAAGAGGGAGAGGCTTATTTTGATGTTGCACATGATGAATCTAAACCGTTTATTGTTCATACAGGAGCGATTCATACCAAGGTATTGGGCACAGCCTTTAACATTAAATCTTACAAAGCATTACCAAATATTACCGTAACTGTAGCCAGAGGGAAGGTACAAGTAAATGAAAATTCAAAAAACCTAGATGTACTTACAATCGATAAGCAATTAACTTTTAATAAAGCAGATCACAGGGCAATCACCCAAAACATAAAGGCAAGCAGCATCGTTAGCTGGACCCATGGAGATTTTAATTTAAATGGAGTTTATTTTAACGAAATAATGCTGGCTATCGCAAACCGATTTAAGGTGAAAATGATCTACGATGCTAAAGTTTTCCGCAATTGCGAGAATAGCATCCGATTTACACATAAGCAAAGCTTAACCGATGTACTTCAGGTTCTAAAAACAATCCAGCCTATCAAGTACACCCTAAAAAATGATTCAGTATTTATATCCGGAAAACCTTGTCAATAAAATTATCAACCTCTAAACCAGTATATACATAAAATATGAAGCAAAAATTACACAAACTTTTATTCAAAAAGATAGCCAAGCTAGGAATGGTGGCAATGCTATCTGCTATTTCTTTAAGTACGTGGGCGGTTGCCAACCTACAAGACATTAACAAAGTTAAAGTCACTATCAGCTTTAACGGAGAAACACTTGAGAAAGCTTTCAGTCGACTAAGCAATGTTTCGAAAACACCCTTCAATTACAATCACAATGATTTAAGTAAGATTTCGACAAAACAATTGATCTTTAAAAATGAACCTCTGCCACAGGTTTTAAATTCAATCTTAAAAGGAACACAATTTCAGTATAAAGAAGGTGAATCGGGAATTATTATTTTCAGAACACCTGAAAAGAAAGATCAAACATTTACCACCACCATTGATATGGTAGATCCGATAACGATAAAAGGTATCGTTTCGGATAAAGACGGTCCAATCCCAGGTGCATCTGTAATGATCAAAAACAGCAGGAATGCAGTCGCCACAGGCACTGATGGATCCTACACAATTAAAGTTGAAAAAGGAGACGTATTGGTATTTTCAATGATTGGATTTACCTCTAAAGAAGTTGTTGTTGATTCGCAAACAACTATTAATATAACACTAGAATCGTCAACAAGTACGCTGGAAGCTGTGGTAGTTGTAGGATATGGTCTTCAAAAGAAAATTAATTTAACAGGATCAATTGGTACTATTTCTTCAAAAGATTTCGACAACAGGCCTGTTACCAACGTAACCAATGCAATTCAAGGCAAGGTTGCGGGTGTTACCATCACTACTACAAACGGTCAACCAGGTAGAGACGGTGGTACTATTAGAATTAGAGGGATAGGCTCAGGTTTAGGTTCGGGCGGTGCAAGTGCTAGTCCAGCAGTTATCATAGATGGCGTTCCGGGATCAATGGGCGATGTAAACCCTAACGATATCGAAAGCATTTCGATCCTGAAAGATGCAGCATCTTCAGCTATTTATGGCGCAAGGGCGTCGAATGGTGTTATATTAATCATCACCAAAAAAGGCAAAAAAGATGGAACTCAAATGCGTTATGATATGTATGCAGGACCTCAACAAATCATTAAAAAGCCTGATTTTTTACCATCTTGGCAACAAGCGCTATTATATAATGAAGCCAGAAAAAATGAAAATGCCTCTCTTAAGTGGACTGAAAACGACATCCAATTATTTAAAGATGGGACTGATCATACTGGTGCGCACCCTAATACAGACTGGCTAGACTTACTGTACTCACAAACGGGCTGGCAGCAAAACCACAATGTTAGTGTTAATGGTGGCGATCAAAAATCAAATTATATGGTTTCTATAGGTTATTTTGACCAGAATGGAAATGTAAAAAATACAAGGTATCAAAAATACAATGCCTTATTAAACGTTAACTCGCAACTAACTTCTAAAATTGGTGTAACCGCAAAATTAGGATTCTTATATGCGCCTTTCAACGAGCCAATAAGTACCTACGCATCTAGTTTCGGACAAATCATTCGCATGGCTAACCGAATGTCTAATACAGTACCTAACAGATGGGAAAATGGTGCATTGGGTTATGTTTCTGATGGTAGCCCAATAGCGTGGTTAGAATCGTCGTCGTTTAATAAATGGCAAAATTATACCGTAACT
>DATJDT010000010.1:0-3327 GCA_035497275.1 Pedobacter sp. | reverse complement strand
TGCACTGCAGTTTTTTGTAATACCTCCAATTTTCTGCTGGTAATAACCAAATTGGCACCCAATTTTAAAAAATAGGTGCCCATTGCTTTCCCTAAGCCAGTTCCGCCACCAGTAACAACTATTGTTTTGCCTTTTAGGGCATCATCTCTTAACATGGGTTGGTTGTACATTTTTTTGAGTTTTGGGTTGTTAGTTTTTCCGTTGCAAACTATCAATTATTGTTTTTAAAATGGCTCTGGTACTTGGCGACCACCATTGTTTTAGCATAATCTCGAGGTCGGCACTTTGATCGCTACTTGTAATGGCGATCAATTCCTTTCTGATGTTTAGCTTGCTTTGTTGCCAAGTATTGCTTTCAAAAGCCATGTATTTTCTAGCTTTGCGTTCGGCTGCGGTTAAAATACTTTCTTGCTTAACCACTTCATCCACAAGACCTATTGCAAGTGCTTCTTCAGGGTTAAATAACTTGCCTTCTAGTAGGCTTCTTGTCGCATTTGCCTTGCCTATCCAAAAAGAATAAAGATTAAAAATACTGTTAGGCACAATAATGCCTACAGGTACCTCATTTAATCCAATAATATACTTGCCTTCGGCCATTACGCGGGCATCACAAGCTAATGCAATTACACAGCCACCTGCGGGACTATGACCATTTATTGCGCAAATTAAAGGTTTTTTAAAAGCGGTTATTTTAGCTACGAAGTTTAAAAACAAATGCCAAAAACTTTTAGCCTCTTCTTCGTTGTAGTTATAGAGTTCTATTAAATCTAATCCTGCTGAAAAGAAATGGTCCTTTCCTGTGATCATCACACCACCAATAGTCGAATCGTTTTCAATATTTTTTAACATATCGGTTAATTCGGTTACCATCTCGCGGTTTAGTGCATTAGATTTTCCACGGTTTAACGTTATAATGGCTAAATGATCTTTTATGGTAACCTCGATGGTGTTCATAGTTTTGAATTTTTAACAGTAAGTATATTGTTTTCTGTCGAGATTTCCAAGATGGTATTGCAGTCAGCTTATTCTACCTTGTAAGTAAACGTTCTTCGTGCCAGATTACCAATTAAATCGATTCCCTCTATAACAATCCTGTATAAGCCAGGTTCATCAGCGTTAAAATATTCGAGCTTGAATTCCCCTTTTTCATTCGATAAAATGGAAGGATTCCAATAAACAGTTGTACGTAAATCTGGTTTAGGGTCGGTATTGCTATCGTATTTGGGCGAATAAAACTGACGACTAATGGCATAGCCTTTTGGAGAATAAGTAATGATGCCAGGCGCATAGGCATTGATTGACGATGAACCACCACCTCTTTTCGTAGTAATTACCAATACGCCATTAGCACCTCGAGAACCATAAATAGCTGTATTTCCTATGCTTTTTAATACCTCAACGGTTTCAATGTCAAACACATTAATGTCATCTAAAGAAAAATCTTCCATAACCATTCCATCTAAAGAAACACTCATAGCTCCTTGAGACTGGCGTGCATACGCTTTTCCATCTCTTACCATAACACCTGCAATTCTACCAGATAGAAAAGAGGAAAGTTGAGTAGTATTCTCAAGGTCTTTTGCTGTGATGACCGCATCAGCATGGCCTGCGCCATTTAAATTTGAGGAATGTTCCACAACTTTTTTCTGCCCTACAATTTCTACTTTTTTAAGTAGAATTGTTTTGCTTAGAAGCCCTTGCTTAGTTAATTCATTAAAATAATCCTCGCTATTTTGTAGATAATTTTTTAACTGTTCGTTGATATTTATTTCAATATCACCTGTGTTTTTATTGGTGGTAATTAGTTGGCCAGGCTTGATATCCAACTTAATCTGCACATCTTTTTTACCCTTTTCATTACGTGCCTGAACGACAAATTTTGTGCTGTCAGGAAATTCAAGGTTATTAAAATTAAATCTACCTTGGGCATCTGTTAAGGTGTCGATTACAAAAAGACCGCTTGATGAAGAAAGCAATGAAACCTTTCCATTTGGTACTGGTTTTCCACTGTTTGTGGTCACTGTTCCACTAACGTTCAACTCGGTTTCTGCTTGAAAACCGGGAGCGGTTATCGGCTGAGAACTGTTAACTGCTTTCCAGTCTATTTTACGCCATCCCTGAGTAAGTAAAAGATGATCTAATGCAAGTCGAGTGGTTAGATCATCGGCCATGAAATAATAGTTAGGCTTTTCAATGTATCCTTTCAAATCCGATTTTAAGAGTAAGCTAGTAAAAATATTGCTTTCATTAAGTGTGTCTGGTTTAACGATGGACGCATTGGTTATTGCAACTGAAAAGCTTCCGACGATGGGCTTACCGTTATTCGTACTATTGAAGGTGAGATTCATAGACTCTCTTTTTTGATAAATACCTTTAAGATTTTCAGCATTCACATTTATTTGATCGAGTTTATTCTTTACAAAGATTAATCTTTCTGCAACTGGGATATTTTCTGCATTAAATAGCGTAAGGGTAATAACCCCCGATGGAAGTTCTGATTTGGGCAAAGATGCCATTGCAATATTTTTACCGGAAGGGATTTTTACCGAAAAATAAACTGTTCCGTTTTGTTGGGCAAGCAAATGCAAATCGCCCTTTCCAATTAAATCATCAGAGAACAGTACTTTTACAGTAAGCTTATTAGGGTCATTATTATTTACATTCAAGACATAACCGCTATTTTCAATTTTAGGGAGATTAAAAATTTTTTCGCTACCATTTTTAAATTTAACTTTCGCTTGATAGGTTTTGTCGGTTGTAGGATTGAAATAGAAAGAACCCATGCCTAGGTAGGAGGTTTCGAAATTAGTGATTTCTGTGCCATCACTATCGGTAATTACCCCTTTTACGTTTTCCCCATTCCCAGTTGCATTTACTGCTTTAAGTGCTATTTTACTAGGGAGATTTTGGATTAATTTTCCGCCTTCGGGAAAAAATTGTATATCTATTGTTGTGGAGGTTGTAGGGAGAGCAATAAATTTCGTGATTTTCTGCTTATCAGGTAGGGTTATAGTTGCTGTTATGCTACCTGCTTTATATAGATTAGGTTGATTGTTTACAATTGGGATGGTAATTTCTCCATTATCATTTGTAACGGCCTTTCCCTTACCAACGGTTCGTGCACTTAATGTTACCACGTAACTTACTTCAGTATTAACATAAGGTTTCCCTTGTTTGTCGGCAAATTGGATGGTGCTATTCACCTTCTCATTACTTCCTTCTTGACTAAATAAGTAATTTGTTTTAACAAAAACCTTGTTGGCCCAAGAGTTTCCAATTTTTATAGTTTTATTAAAGAAAAAATCCGGCCCAGCATTTCGCATTAAT
>DATJDT010000009.1:0-5601 GCA_035497275.1 Pedobacter sp. | reverse complement strand
ACGATTGACCTATTTATGCAACCTGCATACTTTTACTAGAAGAAAATAAATCATCAAAAAATTAAAACAATGAAAAAAGTAATTTTTATCCTATTCTTTACTTTTGGTATAGGAGGGATAGCTCAAGCACAAGTTCTAAATAAACTCAAACAAAAAACAAAAACTGCTGTAGGAAATTCTGTTGACCGATCTACCGACAAAGTTGTAGATAAGGCAGTAAATAAAACTGTAGATAATGTTACAGACAAAGCACTAAACAAGGTTGGTGATAAATTAAACGGCCTTTTTAAAAAGAAAAACAAAAAACGTCCAGATACCGTACCGCCCGCGGTTCTTGATACGAACAAAGCGATCATCAAACCTTGAAATTAAATCAATAAATAAACTCGTTAGCTTCGTTTCATCAATTCTTAGTGGTTATTTTACTCTGACAAATACAATGTCTTTTACTCCTTCTTCCAGTGCACCTGTAATTGCTGTAACCTTTTTGTTGGTATCAATCATGAATCTTAACCTGCCACTAGGTACATTAGCACTGAAAGTGTTTTCGCTGAGATGGGAGAATGCAAATTTCTTCTCATTGTGGGTAGCTACAAGTTTCTCATTTTCCAATTTAATTTCAATAGTGCCATAACCTAAATCCTTATAAATTCCTACATAAGCATTTAGGTTAAGGCTCATTGGCACTGGTTTCGGAGTTGTTGTTTGGCTTGGGATCGGCTGCTTGGGCTGGTTCTGCCTTTTTTTCATGCTTAAAATAAGATCATTCCAATTTTTGTATGGTAGATCTAATAAGCGATCCGCAATGTAAGAACTGATCATTTCGGGAACGGTTGCGTCAAATTTATTGACCAATACAACGATACCAATACTATCTGTAGGGAAAAATGTGGTGTTAGAAGAAAATAAAGGCAAATCACCGCTGTGCTGTACCATATAGTGACCTCTATAAGAGTTAATCAGCCACGCATAACCAAAATCTCCAAAAAATATATCTGGATAGGCGGGGAAATTTGGATTTGGCCTTGAAGGTGTACTCATCTGAGGAGTCGTTGCTTCTTTTAAATATGCAGCTGGCAATACCTGTTTTCCCTGATATTTCCCGTTCATGATACAGGCAGATAGCCATTTAGCCATATCAATAATATTGGAGTTCATACTTCCTGCCGGATGTGCACCTTCTGTACTTATAGCTCCCGCCCGCAGTGTATCACCAACCGTCACATAACCACGGCTATACTCCTTGCTATGGCTGAGCGCAGCATAAGCGGTGGTGGTTTCTGTCATGTCTAAAGGAATCAATATCCGTTCTTTTAATTGTTCCTCCCAACTTTTGCCACTTACTTTTTTAGTCAGTTCTCCTAACATAGCATACATTTGGTTATTATACTGTACCGTTTCTCTAATTCCTGCTGAGGGCTCAAGGTATCGAATCCGATGCATAATTGTGTCAATAGACATAGGCGGATTGGCTTGAGTTGCCCAATCATGTCGGGGAAGGCCAGTTCTATGTGTCATCATATCTTTGGTGGTAACCATGCTCGTAAGTTGAGTGGTATAGAACTCAAGATCAGGTAAATAGTTGTTTACGGGTTTATTGATGTCAAGTTTTCCATCGGCAACGTTAATGCCCACAAGCATACTGGTAAAAGGCTTGGTGCAAGAGGCAATCGGAAAAACGGTATTTACAGTCACAGGGAGTTTCTTTTCCAATTCGCGGTAGCCGAAGCCATTTGCATAAATCAGCTCGCCCTTATAAACTACTCCAACTGCCAGACCAGCAATTTTCCAATCTTTCATTATGCTATTAATGGTGGAATCAATCCCCTTTAACTTTTTTTTCAATAAGATTTCTTTTTGCGCGTAAGCAGATAAACTCACAAAACAACAAAATGCAATTACCAAATATCTTTTCATCTCTGATTTTTTTATGATGGAAATATAGCGCTAAGCATGCTTTTCCAATAGAATGAAATTAGCGTGCTATAATTTTCTATAGGCAGCAGGTAAAAGACCAGTCATAGCCTTAAATGTTCTAATCAGGTGGCTCTGGTCAGCAAAGCCACAGGCAAAGGCAATTGTAGACAGTTCAATCGATGACTGCTTGATCAGCGCTAATGCCCGATTTACTTTTTGTTTGCGAAGATATTCTGCGAATGTGCAGGAAAAATAATGGGGAAAGTATTTTGAAATGGTAACGGGATGAACATCACATGCAATGGAAAGTTCGGTAAGTGTAATCTTTTCCTGCCAACGATCATTTAAAACTTCCCTTAGAATTTTAACCCATTTTGGTACCCCGATGCATTCCAATTTTGCGGTTTCCTGAATGAGATTGAGCAGGATAAGTTCCAAACTGCTGATGGTATTGTCGTCTGGCATGTTTAATTCCCTATATACATTTAACATCATTATTCTGGCATCCGGATGTCCTGAAATTGCCATTGCAATAGTTTCCGGCTTTATGCCGTATACGGTGTAAAAAGAAGGAGAGAGCTCAAAATTTACATGAAAAGAAGGTTGTTGAACCTTGATGATCTGATGTATTTCTCCAGCTTCATACCAGGTAATTGAGCCAGGGAATCTTTCATAGCTGTTCTTCTTCCGCTCGGTACACCCACCTTTCAGCACAAAACTAAAATGGGCATTATCGTGATAATGGACCATTCCATTAAAGTCATTCGGACTCAATAATGTAGTACTTGCAATCAATTCCTTATTGGTAATATTAGTAAGTACACTACTAATGTGATTTCCTTTTGAAAGCGCTTGCATGTTTAATATAAGGTTATGGATATCATATCCTAATTTAAACAAAAAGTTGGTAAAGTGGGTTTTATGGACATCGTTTTTCTAACGTCAATTTATGCTATTTTTAAGACATTGCATTGTTTTACGTATACAGTTGCATAAATTTGTTCGTTTGATCAGATTGATGGAAATTTTACGATAAAAGATTAAGCAAAGAAACAATGTCTCTAACAAACGAATCAGAATTGCTAGGAATGCAAAAAGCCAGTGAGGCGGTAGCATTTACGCTAAAAGAAATGATCAATTATGCTCAGGTTGGGATGACAACAAAAGAGCTCGACCTGTATGGTGCTAAAATCCTTTCAGATTTTGGTGCAAAATCAGCACCTTATGTAACTTATGGCTTTCCAGGTTGGACTTGCATCAGCGTAAATAATGAAATTTGCCACGGTATTCCAACAGACAAACGAAAACTACAAGAGGGTGATTTGATAAATATTGATGTTTCTGCGGAGCTGAATGGATTTTGGTCAGACAATGGGGCTTCTTTCGTGTTGGGGAATGACATTCATCAACATCAAAAGCTAGTTAATGCATCGAAAGAAATTTTAACAAAAGCCCTTAACAGTATAAAAGGAGGCGTAAAGATTGCAGATATAGGGTTATTAATAGAGACGGAAGCAAAAAAGAGAGGCTATAGGGTGATTAAAAACCTTGGTGGACATGGGATTGGCAGAAGTTTGCATGAGCAGCCAGATGAATTGCTCAACTATAAAAATAAATACGACCAGCGAAGATTTAAGAAAAATTCGGTAGTTGCGATCGAAACCTTCATTTCAACAATATCATCTTATGCAGAAACGCAAAATGATGGCTGGACGATGGTGGGAAACAAAGGAGGCTATATGGCGCAGCATGAACATACGATTGTTGTAACCGATGGGAAGCCGATTATTTTGACAGCAATGAACGGAATATTAAACTAAAATCCGAACTAAACCTCAAATTATTATAGTGCTTTTCAAAGTGCTAGCTAAGTAGTAGGTAAGTAGTAGCTAAGTAGTAGGTAAGTAGTAGGTAAGTACTTCGTTCGTAAATTCAGCAAATTTTGCATCATGTTTTGATAAAATAATTGAAGTTTTACTGTTAATTTTTGAGGATATTTACAGGAATCAAGAGTGGAAAAACTCAAGCATTATTTTAAAAAACAAACTATATAATGAAGAAATATTTATTGCTTTTATTAACTAGCATTTTAGCTGTAAACCTAATGGCACAGAAAACAGTTGATGTTCCTTTCCAATTACAGGGAACGGTTAATTTGCCTACTTACGATACTACTAATAGAGCAATTTATTTTACTTATCAGAAAAATGGAAAAGCTGTTTTGGATAGTGCTATTATTAAAGACAATAAGTTCAGCTTTAAAAGCATGGCTGATGTAGATATCAAGGCTTCTTTGCAGTTTACCAAGCCAAATACTTCTCCTAATGCGGTGGCAGACCCTAACACATTAAGTCTATATCTTTCTAAAGGGTTGGTAAATGTGAATGCACAAGGTTATTTGCGTAAAGCTGTAATTAGTGGTTCGCTTCTCAATAATGAGTATATGGCCTTTAAGTTGCCTTATTTGAAGTTAGATACAGCTTTGCGTTTATTAGGTTGGCAAAAAAGAAGAGTAAAAGAAGGCGATACCATTCGTGGAAAAGTTGTTGATGGAAAAGTAGATAGCGTTAAAAATTTAAAACTTGCTAAGTTGTCCGAATTCCTGTCTAAAAATATTACCAAACCATATGCTGCCGAAGCTTTACAATTGTATGTAAGTACAGATGGCTCTGCCTTTAATGCCGATAAGGCACAGCAATTTTTTGATCAGTTACCTGCCAAACAAAAAATGGCAACACTTGGAAAGGATATTAACAAAACTTTGGCCAAGTTAAAAGAAAGCATTGTAACCGTTAATGTTTTAAAAAACGTTGATTTTTATGATGGTTATGCGCAAAAGGTAGCTCATCCGGTAGCTAAGGGAATAACACGCGTAAGCAATGCCGAATATTTATATCAACTTACACCTGCCGAAATACAGTCGATAGGTAAAACATTAAAAGTAAAAGTTACCATTAAATCGGGTTGTGATAATTACGACAGAATTGGTCATGTAACGTTAGTAGTTATGCCAAAAGGCGAAAAATTTGATCTAGAGAAAGGTGAACAATTTGAGATTTTGAGGATTATGACGCCGTTTATGTACCGCACGCGTCAACCAGATCATATTCCCTACGAAGCCCAAATAGATCAAATAGTGAATACGATTAAGCAACCTGGAAAGGATATTTATTTGTTAACTGAAGTATTCGGTACCACTGGGGCTGGACAAAAGGAGGTTATTGGCTGTGATGGTTCTTTGCTAACTTTTAATGTATGTGTAGATTTAGTTAGCGATAAAGTAAAAAGCTCGTCTAGCCAAAAAGGAATTTCCCTTTTAAGTTATTACAGTTTAGATGGAAAGGATAAAACAGCAGGTAAAAACAGTAAGCAAGTAAGCTTCGAAGTAACTGATGACACCAAAACAACAGTGTTGTATCTCATTTCTTCAGGCCACGGTGCTGCTAGTGGAGGAGAGGAGTACAATTGGAGAGAACACATATTGGATTTAGATGGCAAAGAATACGCACGTATAGAAATGAGCCAAAATTGTGCGCCCTTCGAGATGTATAACACGCAACCTAATGGCATTTATTTTGGCGATATTAGCAAAGAACGCCGTTCATGGTGTCCAGGGGGTACTGTTCCAACACGTATTATCAACCTCGGTCCGTTAGCAAAAGGAAAGCATACCCTAAAAGTATC
>DATJDT010000008.1:0-5343 GCA_035497275.1 Pedobacter sp. | reverse complement strand
CAACCAGTCATTCGCAAACTTATCATCATCGAATTCAAGCTATTCAAAGCTCCACGGTAGCCGAAGTTATTCGAAAAAAAAGTCTGTTACTGGGTAATGCACAGGGGGAATACCTAAATAAAGTATACGGAAAATTGATAGAATCGAGAGTCTATCCGCTTATGTCCAGTATAATGGAGGTAAACTTCATGGATTTTGATATTCGTCTTTTACCTGAAATCGTGATTTACCCTAACTGGAGTCAGTTGATTACGGAAATGATGTTTTCTAAAATGAACGCAGGCAGATTAAAAGTTCATAACATCAATACTTGGATAGCCGATTTTGGAAACCTGATCGAAAATCAAAGGTTAAAAGAAGATTATGTTTTAGCGATGCTGGAAAGTTCGGTTTCATATGGAGATTTCGCTTCAATAAATGAGGTAATTAAGGTTACGCTTCCTTTACTTAGGGATCAAAAAAAAACTACAAGAATAAAAGCATTGAAAGCGAAAGTTGCTCAGCGGATAGGATTTTATAAAAATGTTATGCCAGGAACTGACCTAAGTAAATACACTTTTAAAGATGTAAATGGTAATCAAGTATCAATTAGCGATTTCAAAGGAAAACTCATTTATATCGATGTTTGGACTACAGGTTGTATGCCTTGTATGGCTGAAGCACCTTACTTAAAGAGGCTCGAACACGAAATGCAAGGGGAAGAAATTGTGTTCCTTTCTATTTCTTGCGATTCTGGGACGGAAACTTGGAAGAAAACGTTAAAAAGCTATAAATTGGACGGAGGGCTTCAGCTGCTAATGAACGGATACGACGATCCGTTTTTCGAAAAAATAGGAAAATCAGCGGTTCCTCGCTTTTTAATTTTGAATAGAGAGGGTAAAATGCTCGATTATAATAGCTGTAAACGCCCTTCTAATCCCCTCCTGAAAATTTATCTCACTGAATTAGTCAATAAAACAAAATAATGAAATTATATCTCCTTTTTTTTGCATTTTTATTTACTTCGATTTTCACTGCACATAGCCAAATCACAGAAATTAACGGGGTTTCAAAAAAGAAGAAACCATTAACAATAAAGTTATTTAAAATTATATCGGGTCAGTTGGAAGAAATAGCATCCGTAAACTCGAAGTTTAATGCGAGTTTTAAATTTAAGTTTAAACCGAATTATAAGGGTTACTACGTGATTGGCTTTGGAGATTCTCAAGATCCTAAAAATAAATTTAAACTATATGTTAAGGGCAATGATAGAATTAATCTTGAACTTAATGATTCTACATATTTATTGAGAGGTATTAATACTAGGGAGAATGAAGTACTATCGCTGTGGCATAAATTAGCCTTTAACATTGAACGTAGATCGGTTTATTTTATTCCTAGTCATTTAAATGGATTCTTTCCCCAGTTGGAAAATCTTGCTTCTAAAGTAAAAAATTGGGCAAGCGGCAAAGAAACAAATAATGCTGAATTTGATGAACTCATGAAAACCACAGTCGAATATGATCTTGCATATTTTGCTTTGGCATTTATCTCGTCTTCTCGAGCCTCTCAGCCTAATGTTGCAGACTATAACCCTTATTTAAAAAATTTTAAAGCAGATCAGTTTCTTCAAAATGCTAGGCTGTATAATTTTCCTTATGGTACAATTATGTTGAAAAATTTAGTTTCATTTAAGAACAGAAGTCTTCGCGAACCGAATTTGGAAATGGCCGTAATGTCAATCGGAAACGACACCTTAAAGGGCGAGTATGTGCTTAGTGAAGCGAGCATTTTAAAATCTTACACGAGCTACCAAGATATGATAGGAAGTTATGAGAAGTACTTTCTTACGGAAGATCAAAAGACACGGAAAAAAAAGTATGAATTAAAGCTAGCCAAATTTAGACCGGGAGCTGAGGCCATTAATTTCACCTATCCTGATACGTCTGGTACCATGATTTCATTAGGTGATTTCAAAGGGAAAATAGTATTGGTAGATGTTTGGGCAACTTGGTGCGGCCCTTGCATCGCAGAAATTCCATTCTTGAAAAAATTAGAAGAAGAGTTTCACGATAAGAATGTTGTGTTCCTAAGCGTGTCGACAGACGTAGAGAAGGATAAGGAAAAGTGGAAGAAGTTCATTTCAGACAAACGCCTAGGCGGAATCCAGTTGTTTGCTAATGGTGGTTCATCAACTATTTCGAAAGTATATCATATTTCGGGAATTCCTAGGTTTATGTTGTTCGATAAAAACGGGCATATCATCGACGTCGATTCACCACGTCCTAGCGATCCAAAACTAAGAGAAATTCTAAATGAATATTTGGATCGCTAGCGTTAGCACTTATCTATTGTAAGATTTCCTTACTTTTGTTAAACGTTCGGGATAAAAACCCGACTTTATAGTATGATCAAAGAAATTGAAATTACGCTTTCGCCAGAATTAGTAGCTCAACCCCAAGCTATCAAAGAACAGTTGGCAGCCACGCTAAAAATAAAAGCTAGCCGCATCCAATCCTATCAAATTATTAAACGCTCTATCGATGCTCGATCAAGAAAGGTTATCTATCGTTTACAAATTAGAGCTTTTATTGATGAAACTTTCTTTACAGAAACAACCTCATTTAATTATCCTCCAGTAAAAGAAGATAGGACTGTTATCATTGTAGGTGCGGGACCAGCAGGCCTATTTGCAGCATTACAGTGTATAGAGAATGGCTTAAAGCCTATTGTTATCGAACGCGGTAAAGACGTTAAGCAACGTAGACGGGATTTAGCTGCAATTAATAAGGAAGGTATTGTAAATACCGAATCGAATTATTGTTACGGAGAAGGTGGTGCAGGAACATATTCTGATGGGAAATTGTATACCCGTTCCAATAAGCGAGGCGATATTAATAAGGTACTACAAATATTTGTACAGCATGGGGCTGATGAGGATATTCTGATAGATGCCCGACCTCATATTGGGACAAATAAACTGCCCCAGATTATTTCTGCAATTCGTGAAACAATTGAAAGTGCGGGTGGTGAAGTACGATTTGATTCTAAATTAACAGATTTTTTAATCGAAAATGGTAAGATCAAAGGTGTCGTAATTAATCAGGCGCAAGAAATCTTAGCTGATTCGGTTATCCTAGCAACTGGACATTCGGCAAGGGATATCTATGAATTGCTACATGCTAAAAATATCTTAATCGAAGCTAAGCCATTTGCATTGGGGGTTAGAATTGAACATCCGCAACAGGTTATTGATAGTGCGCAATATCATTGTGATATAAGGAGTGAGTTTCTTCCTCCCGCTTACTATAGTATGGTTGAGCAGGTGAAGACGCGAGGAGTATTTTCTTTTTGCATGTGTCCGGG
This sequence comes from Pedobacter sp., assembly GCA_035497275.1. Taxonomy (GTDB): domain Bacteria; phylum Bacteroidota; class Bacteroidia; order Sphingobacteriales; family Sphingobacteriaceae; genus Pedobacter. The sequence continues at coordinate 1,998 of DATJDT010000008.1, read as the reverse complement.
TGGAATTATTGCGCCTTGTGCTACTGAAGTTGATGAGATTGTTGTTAATGGCTGGTCGCCTTCCAAAAGAAACAATCCATTTGCAAACTCAGGTACTGTAGTACAGGTTACCTTAAATGATGTGCAGGGGTATGATCCTTTAAGGATGTTAAACTTTCAACGAGAAATAGAACAACTGGCTTTTGAAGCCGGAGGCGGTAATTTGGTTGCGCCGGCACAGCGGATGATAGATTTTGTAGAAAATAGACTTTCTATAGATTTACCTAAAAATTCTTATCTGCCGGGTACAAAAAGTGTGATGCTCGACAATATACTTCCCGAGTTTGTTTCTGAAAGCTTAAGAGCAGCTTTGCCCTTGTTTGGGAAAAAGATGAAAGGCTATTATACCAATGACGCGATTTTAGTTGGAGTAGAGAGTCGTACTTCTTCTCCGGTTCGTATTCCAAGAGATAAAGAAACTTATCAGCACCCACAGATTACTGGCTTATATCCTTGTGCCGAAGGTGCTGGTTATGCTGGCGGTATTGTTTCGGCGGCTATAGATGGTGTCAATTGTGCTAATGCAATTCTTAACCAATAAAACTTTAACGAGAAAAATATTGTTCTAATGATATGGAACTTAAGCTAATCACTGAACTTAAAAAAGCTTTTAACGGAGATGCCTGGCATGGGAGCAATCTGATGCAACAATTAAACCTAGTAAATCCAGTAAATGCTTTTTATCACTTTATTCCAAATGCCCACTCCATTGCCGAACTTGTGTTGCATATTACGGCGTGGACTGATGAGGTAAATTCTCGATTGTTAGGTACAGTAGCAAAGGAGCCCGTTGCAGGGGACTGGCCTACACCCCAAGCAGAAACCATTAAAGAATGGGAAAAGATTATGTTCAATTGTAAAACAAGCAACGAAGAATTGATTAGGGTGTGCGAAGGCTTAAGCTCAACGAGTTGGCAAGCTGAAGTTAAAGATGATAGAGATGGGGAAATGGGTACTGGTGTTACTTATGCGGCTTTGATTAATGGGTTGATCCAACATCATGCCTATCATGCTGGTCAGATTGGCTTGCTTTTGAAATTTAACCTTGATAAATCCTAGTAATCATACCATAATGAAAAAGACTTTGATTATTGGCGCGTCGCCAGATCCTTCGCGCTATTCTTATAAGGCTGCTCACATGCTGAAGCGCTTTGGCCATCCTATTGTGAATGTTGGTATTAAAAGGGGTGAAGTTGCCGGGGTGGAGATTGAACGGCCGACCATCATTCACTATGATATAGATACGATTACTTTATATATAGGACCGGCTTTACAAGCTCAATACCACGATTATATTCTGCAAACAAATCCGAAGCGTGTGATTTTTAACCCAGGTACCGAGAACTCCGCACTGGAGCGATTGTTGGTTCAAAACAACATAGAAGCTATAGAGGCTTGTACTTTGGTTTTATTGAGTACTGGGCAGTACTAATTTCGCAGCAGTGATAATCGATAAAGCTGTAAGTGGCGTTTTGGGAGCGGTCATGAGAGGTTGCTGAAGGGTTGGTGACAGGTGGCTGAAGGGTTCGGGAAATTTCCGACATTCCATCGGGACGGTCCCGATGCGGACCCAAACGCTTCCCGAACACTTCCCGAATACTTCTCGCAGCCTTCCCGAACAGTTCCCGAACAAAAGGCCCTTTTTCCCGAAGGCTTCCCGAACACTTCCCGAACAAAACATGCTTTTTCCCGAACACTTCCCGAACAACTGGTTTATTTTCCAGCACAAATCGTCCAAAAAAGTTCGTTTTTATTAATGCTCGCCGAACAAAGTTGCTTTTTTTCCGAAGCTAACACTCTCCAACAGAGAACGTATAGTGGGTGGAGTTTGCTCCACCATGTTGTTAATAGAAATAAAAGACGATAAATATTTGTATTAACAACATGGTGGAGCAAACTCCACCCACTATACGTTCTCTGTTGGAGAGTGTTAGCTTCGGAAAAAAAGCAACTTTGTTC
>DATJDT010000007.1:0-6872 GCA_035497275.1 Pedobacter sp. | reverse complement strand
AAACAACTGTTTGCTGCAAATAAAGTTGATGCTGTGCTGTTTGCTACAAATTACCTGGCCATTAGTGGCTTAATGGCGTTGAGAGAGGCTGCTATTAAAATTGATAAAGATTTTGAGGTAATAGCCTACGATGATCACATTGTGTTTAAGTTATTGACGCCGCAGATTTCGGCAGTTGAACAACCTTTGGAAGAAATAGCTGATAAAATAATTGATTTGGTATTAAGTAGGCTCTCAACAAAAGAAAAGAAAATGCCGCAACAAGTAATATTCCCCGCTAAGTTAATTCTTAGAAATTAATAATTAAACGAATTAATAAAGATGTCTTTTTATACAAGTTACAAATTGATCTTCATTACCCTTGCGTTATTTTTTTTCGCTGGATGTATGAATGAAAAGAAAGCTCCTGTAGTTAATGCAGATTCTTTAGCTTCCTGTGAAAGTAATTTGCCATCTAGGTTTGGGACAAAGGTTGATTCGACTTTTATTAAAGAGGGAAGGGTAGATCATGCCAACATGGTTTATATACCAGCGGGTGAGTTTTTAATGGGTGCAAGTGATGAAGAAGGAAGAGAGGATGAGTATCCTCAGCATAAAGTAAAGGTTTCTGCTTTTTGGATTGATCAAACCGAGGTAACGAATGCTAGCTTTAGCAAATTTGTTAAGGAAACGGGCTATGTAACTACTGCAGAGCGTAAGCCTGATTGGGAGGAGTTAAAAAAGCAACTTCCTGAAGGAACACCGAAACCCCCTGATAGTGTTTTGGTGGCATCTTCCTTAGTTTTTTCCCCACCTAAAAAAATAACTAGTTTAAACGATGCATCACAATGGTGGGAGTGGAAACAAGGGGCAGATTGGAGGCATCCGGAAGGGCCAAAAAGTAATTTAAAAGGAAAGGAAAATTTTCCAGTTGTTCATGTATCGTGGGATGATGCCCAAGCTTATTGTAAATGGGCAGGGAAAAGATTGCCTACTGAAGCGGAGTGGGAATATGCTGGTAGAGGAGGCTTAAAAGATGCTACCTATCCATGGGGTAATGAAGCTATCGAAAAGGGGGAAGCAAAGGCCAATACTTGGCAGGGCGATTTTCCGATAAAAAATACCAATCAAGATGGATATCCAAGGCTCGCCCCAGTTAAAAAATTTAAGCCAAATGGATATGGTCTATATGATATAGCAGGAAACGTTTGGGAATGGTGTAGTGATTGGTATCGTGCAGATTATTACGAAAAACAAACAGGATCGACTACTAATCCACTGGGACCAAAAGATAGTTACGATCCAATGGAGCCTGCTGTTCCAAAAAAAGTAGTGAGAGGTGGGTCGTTTATGTGCAATGCATCTTATTGCAAAGGTTATCGTGTAACTTCAAGAATGAAAACTTCAAAAGACACGGGTTTAGCTCATACTGGCTTTAGATGTGTGAGTAGTAAATAAAGTAAACCTTCAGTTATTTTTCCTTCCCTTTTATTTCGTTGTAACTTAAAAATTACAGTAAAACGAAATCTATTTTCAAAATTAATCTTTAATATTGATTTACTAAAACGTTTTACAAAATCGTTTTATTTAAAACCAAATTATAAGCATCTAAGGCTATGGATAAGCAACGCGGATATTTTCCCTATTTTTTTATCGTATTACTAAAACGATTTATCTTTATCAGAATAGATGTTATTAAAGCTGAATTCTTGTCGTTTCTGCTTCCGTGTTTGAAAGATAATCCTGTTTCACGTCGACTATTGTATCAATTAATTACTATTAACTAAAAGAAAACAATAAATAACTAAAACTCAACTAAAACAATTAGCTAATGAAAATTAATTTACTCAAAATTAGGGGGCTGTCAGCAATAGTATTGCTCAGTAGCCCCGCGTTTTCAATGGATTCAGAAAAAGTGCCAACTTTTGAATTCATTGGATCGCCAATGCTCTTGGAGCAAAATCAAGTTAAAAAAGTAGTAACGGGAACGGTGGTTGATAACTCCAACCAGCCAATTCCAGGGGTTGCTGTAAAAAACCTCACCACAGGTAAGAATACCATAACTGACCAAAATGGTAAATTTACGATTGAAACAAATAGTGAGAATGATATATTAAGATTTTCATATATTGGTTTTACACCTCAAGATATTAAAGTTGGTAATCAGTCGACAGTCAATCTTAAATTGGTTGAGGCGTCAAACACAAAACTTAATGAGGTGGTGGTTATTGGATACGGTGCCTTGGGTAAGAATGAGCTTACTTCGGCCATAACCAAAGTTGATTCGGCCGACTTCAGACAAAGTGGTTCAAGAAATCCCTTAGATCTATTGATTGGTAAAGTGGCAGGGTTGCAGATTACGAGAACTGGTGGCACCAATCCAAATTCAGGTGTCGGCATTCAATTAAGGGGAGTTACTTCCCTCGTAGGTTCCCAATCACCTTTAATCATCATTGATGGCATACCTGGAGGAAACCTTGATCTACTTCAACAAGATGATATCGAATCTTTTAGTGTGCTAAAAGATGGTTCTGGCGCTGCAATTTACGGAACAAGAGCGAACGCAGGTGTAATTATCATCACAACCAAGAAAGGTAAAAGGGGACCTTCACGTTTCGATTACAATGCCTATGTGAGAACAGAAACATTAGTGAAACGGCCTGATTTTATGACTGGGCCGCAATATCGCGAACGCCTCAAAACAGGCGAGGTGTCTGGAACCGACTATGGAGGTAACTTCGACTATTTCCATGATTTGATCAATAAAGACAACCTATCTCAAAACCATAACTTAGCTGTTTCTGGTGGTGGAGAAAATTCATTCTACAGAGCGAGTTTGAACTATAGAAATGTGGAAGGCTTTGCAAGAGAAAACGGAAGAAAGGAATACGGACTTCGACTAAGCTTAACACAAACGGGTTTGAAGGATAAACTTACTGCACAATTTAATGTGGCAGCTAATTTCAACAATGCAAACTTATTAGGAGGGGGAGGATGGGAAACTGTGCTTACTAAAAATCCTACGGATTCGTATTATAATCCAGATGGAACTTTTAAGTTTACAAAGTTGATTACCAATGAAATAGCAAGGTTGGAGCAGGAGCGTCGGACACGCCAACAACAGACGTCATCTTTGGATGGGAAAATAGATCTTGAAATTATCAGAGGCTTGAAAGCTTCCGTTTTTGCAGCACACCAACGAGACTGGAATATGGATAGTGAATATAGAGATAAAGCCAGTCAAAATTCAGTAGAAAATTCTGACTCACCGGGTGGTGGCTATGCTGGTAAGAGTTCTGGCTTAAGCCAAAATTTTAATGTGGAACCCACATTAGAATACAACACAACTATTGCCAATCAGCACAAGCTTATCGGAATTGGAGGTTATAGTTATCGTTACGAGGTAAACGAAGGATTTAATGCGAACAACAGAGGTTATCTGAACGATATCTTTGAAGATAATAACTTAGGCAGTGTTCCAGTAGTTATCAATAGAATTGGAATTGGAAGTAACAAAAACGACAATACTTTAATTGCTGTTTTCGCAAGGATTAACTATGCATTTGGTGATCGCTTTTTTGCACAGGCAAGTATCCGTCGCGAAGGTTCTTCACGCTTTGGAGGCAATAACAAATGGGCTAATTTTCCAGCCGCATCAGCAGGATGGAATATCTCTAATGAAAGCTTCATGAAAAATGTACGCTTTGTTAATAACTTAAAAGTAAGATTGGGTTATGGAGAAACAGGTAACTCAGGTTTTGCTAATTATTCATCTTTAGTAACGCTTGGCGGCGGTGGAATTTACTTGTTCCCAACTGGAGAGTACTTGCAAACTTATGGTCCAAACCGAAATCCCAATCCAAATTTGAGGTGGGAGAAAAAGAAGGAAACGAACCTAGGTATTGATTTTACCATTTTAAACAATAAGTTAACGGGATCTATCGACTTATACAATAGAATAACCCAGGACTTGATAGATACCTATACTTCTCCACAGCCACCATTTATCGTGAGCTCAATTATCACTAATGTTGGAACAATTTCTGCCAAAGGAATAGAGGTAACGTTAGGATATATGCCAATCAAAACTTCTAAATTTTCATGGAATGTAGATTTCACAGGTAGTACAACTAAAAATAAGCTCGATAAATACTCAAACGATGAATATAAGAGAGATTTAAAAAAGTTTGGGGGAATTGGCGGTTTTGGAGCCTTGGGTGACGCAATTCGTACCTACGAAGGAAGAAGCTTAGGAGAGTTCTGGGGCAAGAAATTTGCCGGCTTTACCCCTGAGGGGAAATGGAGGTTCTATAAGAGAAATGGTGAAATTGTTTCAAATGCGGATATCAATACTTCCGATTCCAGGGACCAAACAGATTTGGTTATCATCGGTAACGCAATTCCGAAATACTACTTATCGCTAACGAATAGTTTTGCCTATAAGGGCTTTGATTTTAGAGTGTTCCTGAGAAGTAAATTAGATTACGACATCTTAAACACCCCAGCAATTTCTTATGGGAATAGAAACGGGGTTTCAGATCTTAATCTCTTAAACAGTGCGTTTACAAAATATGCCGAGATCAAAGACACCTATATGTATTCTGATTATTATGTAGAGCGTGGAAGTTTTATGAAAGTTGATGAAGTTACTTTAGGCTATACTGTAAAAACAAAGATTGCTGGGATTAGAACGTTGCGTGCTTATGTAACTGGACAAAATTTGGCAACTATTACAGGTTATACCGGTAACGATCCTGATTTTGTTTCAGACACTGGCTTAGGCCCGGGTATCGATAATAGAAGCCCATATCCTAGTACAAGACAGTTTTTATTTGGTGTTAGTTTTGGATTTTAATTTTACGACAATGAACAAGTATAAAAAAATAATCATAGCATCTCTTCTAGCGGCACCATTGTTCTTGATGAACGGCTGTACTAAATTAGACGAGAATGTATACGATCAGTTAATTACTGATAACTTTTACAATAATAAAAATGAAGTACTTTCAGCAGTACTGAGACCTTATACGCATGCAAATGCATGGGTAACGCCTTCTGGCCAAGATGGATGGTGGCGTCCTTCAGAATTGTCGGCCGACCAATTGGCATGGCCAACAAAAGGTAGACATGGTGAAGATGGCGGAAAATGGAAAAGATTACATTACCACACTTGGCTAGCGGATGATGGACCATTGAACAACGCTTGGTCGCTCATGTACTGGGGAATGGGCTTATGTAATGATCCAATTGAGAATTTGGAGAAAAGAGATATTGCTAAAATGGGTATTACCCAGGTAGAGAAAGATGCCTATATCGCTGAATTGAAGCTTTTAAGAGCATTTCATTACCTTAAATTGATGGATCTGTTTGGTAACATTCCCATCGTTACCCAAGTTGGTGTTCCTGCAAGACCTGCAACAGTGCCGAGAAAAGAGGTGTTTGCCTTTATTGAAAAGGAAATTAAAGATAATGTGAATAAGGCGCCTTTGCACTCGAAAGTGATGACAGGTAGAATGAGCCAAGCTGGGGCATACGCAATGCTGGTAGAACTTTACCTAAATGCTGAGGTGTGGACAGGTACTGCGCGCTGGGATGATTGTATCGCTGCTGCGGATAAATTAATTAGTGGCGCAGCTGGTGGGCAGAATGGGACAATGCAACTCGATCCAAATATTGTGGATCAATTTAAATCGACCAATGAATTGTCGAAAGAAGCCATATTTTCTATTGCTTATGAGTTTAGATCGGCGTCATTCCAGCCATCATTTACAGGTGAGTTCTTCCATTTTCAACAAGGACTTATCTATGGCGGAGCTAGAAATGGAAACGATGGAGTGGTTTTAATACCTGGCGTTTTCACCACCTACAATGATGCAGATCAAAGAAAAAGAGGATGGTTATTAGAAGGGCCAATGGTGAGATTTGATAATGGCCAACCAGCAATAGCTACCGGGGGTAATGAGTATAGCGGTCAACAAATTGTTTTTGTAGACAATATCAGAAAAAACAAGATAGGTTCTACTGTTTCTACGATGAGCGAAGGAGAAGAGAATAGTGGCGTAAGGTTTAATAAATATAAGCTGGGTAATCAGGTTGCAGGAATTGTAAACGGCAACCCTGTTGCGATTGACCTAAATTACAACAACACCGATTGGAATGTTTATCGCTTAACATGGATTTATTTTGCCAAAGCAGAAGCATTGATGAGAAAAAATGGAGGCGCTGCTACGCAGGCTGCGGTCGATTTAATCAATGCGACCAAAAAACGTGCCTTTTCTACGGCAGATTGGGCAACAATGGCCTATACACCGAATACGCTTACCATGGATGAACTTTTAGCCGAACGTGGAAGAGAGTTTATTTTTGAAGGTTTTAGAAGAAGTGATATGATCCGGTTCGGTAAGTTTACGACTGCAAGCTGGTGGGATCACGAGCCTTCTGCAACGTTTAGAAACTTATTCCCTATTCCACAGGTTCAGCGTTCGTTAAATGTTAATTTAACGCAGAACCCTGGTTATAATTAGTAATGTTTGATTGAGGAAGGTACCCATTAATTTGGGTGCCTTTTTTTAGGTCTTGTAGTAACGCAAATTTTACGTACTATTGTTTTATTCAACTATAAAAAATAACTATCATTGATTTACTAAAACGATTTACTCGTTTGCCCTTGATTAAATAAGATGAAACGACGTGTTTTTATACAACAGACTGGCCTTTTAGGGGCTGGATTAATAGCTTCTAAACTTTCTTTCGCTTCAATTGGCGATACTTTTCCAGTAGTGAGAGTGTCCTCAGAAAAGCGCAATTTTAAAAGTGCCTCCGTAGATGCAGCCATCAAAACTTTTCAAGCGAAAGTTAAAAATAAAGAACTGGGATGGCTTTTTGAGAATTGC
>DATJDT010000006.1:0-1852 GCA_035497275.1 Pedobacter sp. | reverse complement strand
GTACATTTTGGCCATATAACGACTACCGTGATCATGAAAAATAACTACGACAACATCTTCAGGTTTTAATTTGTCTTTCAACTGCAACAGTCCCGCAATGGCTGAACCGGCAGAGTTTCCAGCAAAAATACCCTCCTTACGTGCAATTTCTCTGGTCATCAATGCAGCATCTTTGTCGGTAACTTTTTCAAATAAATCAATTACTTCAAAATTCACATTTTGCGGTAAAAAGTCTTCGCCGATACCTTCTGTAATATATGGGTAGATTTCGTTCTTGTCTAATATTCCAGTTTCTTTGTATTTTTTGAAAACAGATCCGTACGTATCTATTCCCCACACTTTAATGTTAGGATTTTTCTCCTTTAAATATTTTCCAGTTCCAGAAATTGTGCCTCCCGTACCTACCCCAACTACCAAATGGGTTATCTTACCCTCTGTTTGTTCCCAAATTTCAGGCCCTGTTTGCTCGTAATGCGCCAAGGAATTTGATAGATTATCATATTGATTTGGCTTCCATGAGTTAGGCACTTCACGTTCTAAGCGGGAGGAAACCGAATAATAGGAACGTGGATCTTCAGGATCCACATTTGTTGGACAAACAATTACTTCAGCACCAAATGCACGTAAAGCATCTACTTTTTCTTTTGATTGTTTATCTGTAGTTGTAAAAATACACTTATAGCCTTTGATGATCGCTGCCATGGCAAGGCCCATTCCTGTATTACCAGATGTACCTTCAATAATTGTCCCTCCTGGTTTTAAAACACCACTTTTCTCAGCATCTTCAATCATCTTTACGGCCATACGGTCTTTAATTGAATTGCCGGGGTTAGTTGTTTCTATTTTAGCTAAAACCGTTGCAGGAATAGCCGAAGTAATATTGTTTAATTTTACCAATGGCGTATTACCAATGGTTTCCAAAATATTATTGTACCACATACTACAAAAGTACAAATTGGCAATAAGTATTTTAGCGTTTAATATTTATTCGGAATAAAATTCTGAAATGAAATAATTATCAAAATATTATACCTTAAACTACTAGATAAGTATAGAATAAATGCTATAAAATTAGGCTAATTGATATCGCTTGCCAGGAAGATTTATAATTACTCCCTGTATTTCAAGTGTTAATAAGGCCATCGCTAGCTTACTTTGACTAAAATTGGTGAGATGGCTTAATTCGTCTATATCCAACGCATTGGCTTTTAAGGAAATTACGATCAATTCCTCTACTTCTGTTAAGTTGAGTGGCAATTGGGCCTGTACATTAACTTTTTTATCACCTTCGTCCCATGCTAAATAATAAATAAGATCTCGAGGATGGTTGATAAGTCCTGCCCTATTTGTTTTAATAAGAAAATTACAACCTGCCGAATATTCATCATTTACCCTTCCAGGAAAAGCATATACATCTCTCGAATAGGAGCTTGCAATATCAGCGGTTATCAATGCCCCACCTTTGCTCGACGCTTCAACAACAATAAGTACATCGCATAAACCGGCAATGATCCTATTTCTTTTCGGAAAATTTTCTTTATCGGGATTTGTTCCAGGCAAAAACTCAGTCAATATTCCTCCATTGGCAACCATTTTACGCGCAACATCAGTATGTAGCGGTGGATAGATGCGATCTAAACCATGGCCCAATACTCCAACTGTTGGAATTTTAGCAGCTAAACTCTCTTTATGTGCGGTCACATCAATACCATAAGCGAGGCCGCTCACAATCAATACATCATAACATACTAACGTTTCAATAAGTTTCTTACACAGTTCCTTACCGTAAGGAGTGGCATTGCGCGTACCAACAATGCTAACAACTCGCTTTTGATTAAAATTTACCTTCCCT
>DATJDT010000005.1:0-5564 GCA_035497275.1 Pedobacter sp. | reverse complement strand
TGAAAAAGGCCATCCGTTTTATATCCCCAAACTGTATTTAAAGGAAAACCTTGAATGCCATTTACCACACCGCCAGTACCGATTGAATTTCGACCATCTAAATTGACTAACTCATTCTGATTGTCCGCAAAATTTGCACCTAAACTATAACCAACCTCGCCGATTTTATCTTTCCATCTTAATTCACCTTCCCAGCCCCAACTTCTTAAATCGCCCGAATTTGTTGACGATACGCCAATACCGATAATAGAAGGTTTATTTAACACGATCAACATGTTTTTATTAATGTTCCTGTAAACATCAACGGTAGAAGTTAATCGGTTTTTAAATAAACCAATCTCTAAACCTAAGTTAGAAGTTTGAACAGTTTCCCAGGTTTTGCCAATGGATGGTAAAGCACTTTGATAAAAATAAGTGCTCTTAGCGCCATTTAGTACCAATGCACTGCCATTAGCCAATAATGGAATATAATCGTACAAACCTATATTATCTCCCACTGCATTACCCCCTTGTCCCCACGAAGCTCTCAATTTCAGGTTAGAAATAAAGTTAACATGTTTTTTAAAGAAGGGTTCCTCACTAACTCTCCAGCCGGCAGATACCGAAGGAAATAAACTCCAGCGTGCTGTAGGATCCAACCTTGAACTGCCATCATTCCTTAAGGTTGCTTCCAGTAAATATTTCTCTGCATAATTGTAGTTAAACCTTCCAAAGAGGGCAGCAAAAGCATAGGTTTCTACATTGTCACTATTTGTTTTATTTAATGGATCAGCATAGTTTAAGCTAAATGAATCGTTGCTGAACAAAGCGGTAGCGCCCGCCGTAAATTGATCTTTTCTATATTGATCATAAGACGCACCACCTAGGATCTTGAAATTATGGTTCTCTCCTATTTGGAACATATAATCGGCGGTTGCCTGAATATTATCATGGTAACCACGATTTTTAGTTAAGGATATCCCGTTAGGTACGTTAGCTGTAAAACGAGGTGCCTCGGTATTGCTACGTCCATACCAATATAAACTTCTTCTATTCTGTTCGTAATTGTAGGCATCCTGATTTCTCCATGCCACAGCATTGAATGTTAGTCCCTTCACTAGTTCTTTTACCGTTAAATCTAATTTACCGGTAAAGCTTTCGTAGATTGATCTAGAAAATCCCCCATTTTGCTCGATGTCTATCGGATTAATTTGTAAATCGCCGTTAAAAGGTTGGCCAGTTACGTCTTCGGCAGGAACATAAACAGGTTGTCGGGTACGCACGCGATACAACGCGTTTACAATCTGTTCGGTCGAAAAAGCATTTTCATTTACGATATTACCAATATAGCCCACTACCGCGCTAATTGAAACGTATTTATTAAGCTCGGTATTTAAGTTTAATTTAATATTATACCTCGAATTGTCATCCGGACCATAGCGTAATATTCCATCTCTGGTATTGTAACCAGTAGCTAATAGGTAATTAAGTTGCTTTGTTCCACCGCCAACTGAAAGTGAATATTCCTGTGCAGCGTTAACCGTACTCATCCCTTCTTTTACCCAATTTGCATTGCTAAAATATTCCCAGCGATTGGATGTTAAGTTTGGTCTATAGTTGAAGTTGGGATTTCTGATCCATTGCTCCATTTCGGCAGTGTATTCTTTAGCACCAGTTGCATTGAAACGAGATTCATCGATCAGGGTTTGTTCATCCCATGAGTTCAATCGTTCTGGTTGTCTGGCGGTAACATTAGAGCTATAGTAAGAATTGAAATTCACCCTTGTTTTACCGCTTGTGCTTTTCTTGGTAGTTACCAAAACTACGCCACCGGCAGATCTGGCACCATAAATTGCTGCAGCCGCCGCGTCTTTAAGGAAAGAGATAGATTCCACATCATCTGGATTGATCAGGTTAAGATCCATTTCAATACCATCAACTAATACGAAAGCTGCTGAGCCATTGATTGAGTTTGTACCACGAATTCTAAGCCCGTAGTTCTCGGCGCCTGGTTTTCCGCTACCGCGTGTAACTACAATACCCGATACTTTACCTTGCAGGGAGGCAGTAACATTCGGTACTGGTCTGTTCATAAGTTCAGCTCCACTGATAGAAGAAACAGCACCCGTTAAGGTTACCTTCTTCTGGGTACCATAACCCACTACTACTACCTCATTTAAGCCTTGGTTGTCTTCTTCTAAAACAATTTGAAGGCTTAATCTAGTACCAACGGTTACTTCTTGAGGTTTAAAGCCTACGCTGGTAAATACAATAACATCTTCGGCCTTTACATCCTTCATTGCAAATCGACCTTCTCCATCTGTAATAACAGACTTCTGCGTGCCCTTAACCTTAACGCCAGCGCCTGGAATAGGTGCGCCATTCGCATCTTTAACAGTACCAGAGATGTCGGCTAGTTTTTTTGTGTTGATAAGGTAATTTGAGATGCCCTTACTGCTTAAAGAATTAGCAGTAGCATTGTTTTGTAGAAAAAAGCACCCGAGAAGCGCAATAGAAAATTTCCACAAAATTCTTTTTAATAGAATTTTACTCATACGTTTTAATTTGGTTAGTTAATCATCCAAAAAATTTGGTGCCGTAAATATAGAGCAATACATTTCAGAAATGCAAATAAAATAACACGTAAATAACTGATATTTAATAAGTTACAACTATTTTAATGCACTTAATCCGCAAAACATAAAATCGGTAAAACACTGTAAGAATGCGTTTTACAAAAAAGAAAAAAATGTGGTTTGATACGGTTTATTCGCAACGAAAAAAAGAGGTGATTTTTATTAACATTTATTGAAATGGAGCTTCAGAACCTAATTTTTGGAAGACTTCATTGTCATTTAGAGCTCCCGTCATTGCGCGCTCGCAATGATGATTTTATTTACTTTCCAGTACGAGTTTACTCCAGCCGGCCTTACCTGTACCTTTAATGTCTTTTTTACGCTCTTCCATTATCTTTTTGATTTTAGAAGCGTATGTCCAGCAGGTGCTTTGTCTAATGCCTAGTTTTTCTGATAATTTATGAGAAGAGATTGCACCTTTACTATTATACATCAGGTAAACTAGGTAAAATGCCTTATTAATTGGAATTCGATTATTTTCGAAAATGGTGCGCTGTAAAACAGACTCTTCATAAGCGCATTTAGTACATCTTCTATTAAAGGGAACTTTACCATTGCAGTAACTCAAATTATTGCACTTAACGCAGGCATAACCATGTTCCCATTTCATGTCAGCTAAGAATTTATAACAGGAATCACGGTCGGGATATTGCTGACTAAACTCATCAAAATCGAGTTCTGTTGCATTTACTCGAGCTGTGGTTACCTTTTGTATACTGGTTTTTAAGGTAATGTTATCTTTTTCCAGTAAAATATTCATTCGAGAAATTTCTTCTGCCTGTGCTTCTAGCAATGCATTAATGGCTAATAATTCTTCATTTTGGTCTTCAATCTTGATATTTTGTTGTTGAAGCTCTATCGACTTCTGTTGAACCTCTTTCGTGCGTTGTGCTACTTTTATTTCTAATTCTCGGTTAATATTATCCTTGAGTTCTGCATTTACCTGCATTTGCTTTATAATCTGTTTTCGGGCAGTATCTTTCTTTTTCTTTAATAACCTAACCTGATCGCCAATTGCAAATGACAGGAACACCATTTCGAGTAAAAATCCAAAACTTAAACTATAATAGCCCAGGGCGCCTGGAATGTGCCTAGCATAGCCTAAAATGTGCACCACTTTTAAAATGAACCCTGCAAACAAGAAAAAGTAGCCTAGTACAAAAAACCGTGCAGGACGATATTTCAGCTTCCACCAAATATAAATACCTGTAAAAAATGCTACAGACAAAGGTATAAACTCAATGAATTTATACTTAAACCAATCGCTATTATAAAAAAGGCAAATTAAAAAGAATACAAGCCGCAATCCAATTATCACATTGATCAACGTATTTATCTTAGGTACTTTAATCTTTACGTGTAAAAGTTCTTTAGTAAAAATCAGGGCAAATGTGCTCAAAAAATATAAAGCAACTCCGTAAGCATACTCATTCCAAACAGGATGATCGGGCCATAGATACTGAAACGCGATGCCATCAATAGACATTTCGTACATCCCAACACTTAAAATATAAAGAATGTAATAGAGATATTGTTTCCGTCTAACTGCCAAAAACATGAGCAGATTATGAAAACTAAAGATCACAATCATTCCATAAAAGAACCCATAAGTTAAATATTCTGTTAAAGTATACTGAATAAACCGTTCTGTAGTTCGCAAAACGATAATAACATTAACTAAATCCTTTGATTGTAATTTAAAATAATAGGTATGCTCTCCCTTGGTTGCAGTATTTACTAGAAATTCGAAGTTTTTATGTTGATATAAACGCTGATTAAAAGGTAAATCGGCTCCTGCCTTGCTACTTATATATCCTCCTTTACCATCGGGGATAAAAGCTTCGATATGATCAGTAGTTTGATCGAAAAACTCGAAATTAGATGCTCTTACTAAATCCTTGGTATATTTTACTTTAATCTTATACCAGTAAACAGAAGATCGGTTGAAGTTTTTGGGATAATAGTTTTTATTGACCTTAAATTTGAGTTTATAGGCTTCACTCCTAATCTCGTTAAAGGTTAATTGCCGACTGCTATCTTCCAGAAAAAGTACCTCTTCACTTCTAAAAATATGTTCTTTTATACTTTCATTAATGATGACCACTCGCTGGGCTCTCAAGCTGAGTGTACTCAAAATAATGGTACAAAAAATCCAAAATTTCATTAGCTTTTTCATTATCTCAAGAAAGCACCCAGCGAGCTTTAACCTAGTTAAAGTGATATAAAAACATCACATCACCTGTATAGGCAGGTTTCTTCTCACCCTCTATCTCTAAAATAGCTTCGATGATAACCTTCGTAATTCCTCTCAAATTAGTGATAGATTTTAATTTAGCTTTCAAACATACTCTACTGTCAACAACTACAGCTTGTCCGAATTTAAAACTCTCAATCCCATAATTGATCTCCATTTTAATGTTACGAATGTCTGCAATCTGTTTCCATAAATATGGAATAAGTGATAAAGTTAAATATCCATGGGCTATGGTGGCTTTGAATGGTCCTTCATTAGCAGCTCTTTCTTTATCACAATGGATCCACTGATGATCTAAGGTGGCATCTGCAAACTTATTGATCTGCTCTTGATCTATGGTATGCCATTGAGAAATTCCAATTTCCTTACCTAAATAAGTTTCAAATTCTGCGTGACTATTTACTACTAACATAATGCGGTTGATTTGGTGTTTAGTGTTAGATAATTATATTCCTACAATTGTTTTTAAATCGGCCGGAGAATAGGCAATCGACTTCAAGGTTTTATGATCCGCATCGCGATACACTAAAAACAAGCCATCAATTTCCTTATAATGTGCAGCTACATTACTTTTATTTTTATAGTGGGCGATGGTTTCATTAGCTTCTTCAACCGTTTTACAAGCTTTGCTCATATTTGATCGGTGAACTTCATCAAATAGCTCCTTAAATTTATCGCCAAGTCCGAATTCCAAT
>DATJDT010000004.1:0-4311 GCA_035497275.1 Pedobacter sp. | reverse complement strand
ATCTGGAGTAACTGACTATAAGCACCCTAATGATCAAGCCTGTTTAGATAGCATAAAGAAAATAATGAGTATGCTGGGCGCCCCACAGCATGCTGGATTTGATCGTATTAAGCCTGCACAGCCAAAGAAAACAATAGATGAATTATACGGGATATTACCTGACAATAGAGAAAAGCCATATGATATGCGGGATATCATTGAAAGGATAGTTGATGATAGTGAGTTTGAGGAATATAAAAAACTATATGGACAAAGTATTTTATGTGGCTTAGCAAGAATTGAAGGTTGGGCAGTAGGTATTGTTGCCAACCAGCGTAAGGTTGTGAAATCTAAAAAGGGTGAAATGCAATTCGGTGGTGTGATCTATTCAGATAGTGCGGATAAAGCAAGTAGATTTATCATGAATTGCAATCAAAAGAAAATTCCATTGGTTTTTTTACAAGATGTAACGGGCTTCATGGTAGGAAGTAGATCTGAGCAAGGTGGGATTATTAAAGATGGAGCAAAGATGGTGAATGCAATGGCTAATTCTGTTGTTCCGAAATTTACAATTGTAATTGGAAATTCATATGGAGCGGGCAATTATGCCATGTGTGGAAAGGCTTACGATCCGCGGTTAATTTATGCATGGCCAAGTGCTAAAATTGCTGTAATGGGCGGCGCACAGGCAGCAAAAGTCTTGTTACAGATCCAGGAAGCGTCCTTAAAAGCAAAAGGCGAAATTATAACTCCAGAAAAAGAAGCAGAATTATTAAAAGATATAACGGATAGATATAATAGTCAGACCACACCCTATTATGCCGCATCGAGGCTATGGGTAGATGGCATTATTAATCCAATCGAAACACGTAAAGTAATCGCAATGGGTATTGAAGCAGCTAATCAATCGCCAATTAAAAAAGCGTTTAATGTTGGTGTTATTCAAACTTAAATGTTATTTTTATCGTAATGAAGCGGTTTATTTTTTTTGTATTGTTCAGCGTTAATCTCTGTGTGTTTGCACAGCTTAAGCCAATTTATTTCATTGGCAACGACGTGACAAGCGATTCTACCATCGCTACCTCATATGGTATTTACGGTAAAATAAGTGGAGAGGAATTATATGTTTTAAAAACGTTTGATTTAGCCAATAATTTAGTGTTTACCGGGTCGTTTAAGGATGCGGATTTAAAAATACCGCACGGGAATTTTGTATATTACCATGATGTGGAAGATTTTAATCTGCTCTATAAAACTAACTTTTTTATAGAAGATAAAACGAGATTTATAGCGTCTAAAGGCTCCTATGTTGATGGTTACCAAAACGGACGATGGATTAATTTTTATCCTGACGGAAAAATTATGACCATTATAACTTATGTAAAAGGTTTAAAGCATGGTTTTTCTGGATCGTATGATAGGCGCGGAAAGCTTGTCATGTCTGGATTATATAACTTAGATAAGAAGGAAGGGGAGTGGGGAAACGGTAAAGTAAAAGAAACTTATATAGACGGAATTCTTCAGTTACCGTCCAAGGATAAACCAAAAAATAAAGCAAATTGATGAAATATATTATAAAAATAGGGCTATTTGTCGCCTTATTTTGTGCTTGCTATACAGCTAATGCGCAGTCTGCCGCTGCAATTCATAAAAATGCAATCGTGGTAGATACACATGGCGATATCTTATTTAATCAGATCAAGTCTGGAATTGATATTGGTAAATTGCAGACTACTGGGAATTTTGATTTACCAAGAGCGAGAATGGGAGGTCTTGATGTTCAAGTTTTTTCTATTTGGTGTGATGAAACCGGAGGCTATGATTTAGCTAATCGTGAGATCGATTCTTTATATAGTTTAATTCAACGTTATCCTAAACAAATTACACTAGTTCGTAATTATACAGAGTTGGTGCAAGCGGTTAAGGAAAAGAAATTGGCAGCTATGATTGGTGTTGAGGGAGGCCATATGATTGAAAACAATTTGGATAAGTTAGATCAGTTGGCAAAGCGGGGGATGAGTTATTTAACTTTAACATGGAATAATAGCACACCTTGGGCAAGTTCGGCTGCTGAAGAAACTTCGGGTAAGGTTAAACCTGAGCATGCTGGATTAAATGATTTCGGGAAAAAGGTAGTAGCCAGATTAAACGAATTAGGTGTGTTAGTTGATTTATCCCACGTAGGAGAACGCACTTTTTATGATGCGATGAAGGTGACTACAAAACCAGTTTTGGTATCTCACAGTTGTGTATACGCTTTAAATCCAGTTCCCCGGAATTTAAAAGATGAACAAATTAAAGCGGTAGGTAAAAATGGAGGTGTTATTTCATTGAATTTTTATAACGGATTTTTAGATTCTACTTATGCTGGCAAACAAAAAAAGTTTTTTGAAAAGCATGATGCTGAGTTAAAAGATTTAACCAAGAAATATGGTAGAAGTAATGCTATTGATACGCTCATCACTATTCATCAAGCTGAAGCTAATGCCATAAGAACACCAGTATCTGTAATTATAGATCATATAGATTATATCGTTAAATTGATTGGGGTAGATCACGTAGGATTTGGAGCAGATTTTGATGGAGCAGAGTCTTTTCCTTCCGGAATAAATGGTGTGGCGGATTATCCAAAGCTTACTTCAGCTTTGCTGGATAGGGGCTATAAAAAGGGAGACGTCGAGAAAATATTAGGAGGTAATTTCTTGAGAGTCCTGAAAGCGAATAGAAATTGATCGTTAATTATCTTGCAATTATCATCTTTTGGCGAAAGCCCTTTGCCCTTTAGGAGTTAAAGCTTAAATTTGCTTTATTATTTATATAACATGCTACAAGAACAAGAAATAGAACACGTTGAGTGCTTAATTATAGGGTCAGGTCCGGCAGGCTACACTGCTGCCATTTATGCGGCTCGTGCCGACTTAAAACCTGTAATGTATACAGGAATGGAAATGGGTGGTCAATTAACCCAAACTACTGATGTAGATAATTTTCCAGGCTATCCAGATGGGATAATGGGACCAGAATTGATGGAAGATTTCAGAAAACAAGCTGAGCGTTTTGGCACCCAAATTAGATTTGGTTATGTGAGCTCTGTAGATTTTTCTTCCCTTCCGCATAAGGTTGTGGTAGATGAAATAAAAACAATAACTGCAGACACGGTAATTATAGCAACAGGCGCAACTGCTAAATGGTTAGGGTTACCAAGTGAACAACAATACAATGGATTTGGTGTTTCTGCATGCGCTGTATGCGATGGTTTCTTTTTTAAAGGACAAGATGTTGCTATAGTTGGTGCCGGTGATACAGCTGCAGAAGAAGCAACTTATCTGGCTAAGCTTTGTAAAAAAGTATATATGTTAGTGCGTAGAGATGAATTTAGAGCCAGCAAGGCAATGGTTCATCGTGTACTAAACACGCCTAATATTGAAGTAATCTACAATTCGGAAGCTACCGAAGTGCTAGGAAACGGAAAAAATGTAACTGGTCTTAAAGTGATGAACAATAAAACCAAGGAAGAATCTACCTTGGATGTGGAAGGTTTCTTCGTTGCTATTGGGCACAAACCAAATACCGACATTTTTAAAGGCTGGTTAACGATGGATGACACAGGTTATTTAAAAACAATTCCTGGTACTTCAAAAACGAATATTGAAGGGGTATTCGCTTGCGGTGATGTGCAAGATCATTATTATCGCCAAGCGGTTACGGCAGCAGGATCTGGTTGTATGGCAGCACTTGATGCAGAACGCTATCTAGCAGCAAAAACTGACGAAGTAAAAGTGTTGTTTTAAACTACTTGTTCGGTTGTTGCTTATAACTGCCGTGCACAATCCGTGCGGGCTTCGCCAAAGAAGCTATTAGGCAACAACCGAACAAATCTACATGCAGTGTTAATAGTTGCTCTAGCTGCTTAATTTTCGCATTTTCTTGGCCGCAGGACTTTAAAGTTTCAACCTTTTTTCGTATCTTACGCTTATAAAAATTTTAAATTTAAGCATGAAGAAACCTGTATTTTTTTTCGCCGCTTTGGCGTTCACTGTTAACGTATTTGCTCAGAATGATGTGAATATGGGCATTATACCCGCGCCCGCTAGTATTGTAAAAGCAAAGGGGAATTTTGTTCTGGATAAAACTGTTGTGTTAGTTAGCAATGACGCTGTTAATGCAAGAACTGCCGACTTGCTAAACGCATTTATTGTAACAAAAGGTGGGTTTGCGCTTAGAGAGGCGAAATCGGTTACGGCTGGACAAAGAGCCATTATCTTAACGTCGAAAGGTGCAGATGCCCTTCCAAAAGAAGGTTATACTATCCAGATTTCTTCAAACCAAATT
>DATJDT010000003.1:0-5943 GCA_035497275.1 Pedobacter sp. | reverse complement strand
CATCCGTTTGTTCTGCTATACCTATATTTAAAAAATCTACCGCATTTTGGTATAAACCTGCCGAAGCATAATCTGCCGCAAACTCCATATAAGTATGGATGTTACCCCTAATTAAGTGTTGCAATTTTGCTAGGTCGGCCTCTTGATGGGTTAAAAGGTAGCGCTCATACAATAAGCCAAAATTAAAATGATCGTCTGCCAAACAAGTATCCGCAAACAATAGCGCTTTTTTTTCAAAACCTAATAGACGCAGAATCGCGACCTTTAAATGAAGCGCCTTTTGATCATTGGCGTTTTTCGCAATTGCCTTTTGAATATGATCCAATCCACTTTCCAAATCTCCATTGCAAACATCTATTTGTGCTAGGTTAAAATAACCTTGATTTTGCCAAGCGGCATTCCAAATAGCTTTATAGAAGGCATCATATGCTTCAGTTAATTTATGCTGATATTTTAAAGATAAGCCCAAATTAAAATACGCTTCACCATCATATGGATTAGGGTTTCGAGCCGTTAAAGTTTTGATAGCTGTTTTAAAATACTCCTCGGCTGCTGCAAACTTACCTTTCCTTAAGGTTAATAAGCCTATTGCATTATTACAGCGAACATCGCCAGCGTCGCGCTTTAAAGCTTCTTTATAATAGTCTATTGCGTGGTAGGTTGCATGGCGATATTGTTCTAAATGCAGCCCCGTTAAAAATAATTGCTCGTTGTGCTCAATTGCTTCAGGGGCTTTTGCAGGCTTAGCTGGCTCTGGTATTTCGATTTCATTATTTCCTTCCCATTTCCAATCTACCAAGATATGACCATCCTCGTCATAAAGACTAATAGCTAAATCTTCAACATTTCCACTAAATAGAAGCTCTTTGGCATACGATACAAGTGGGGATGCTTGATAAACACTCTTTAAGATTTCTGTGTCACCATCCTTTAAGATTAATTTGGCATTGGGGTATATCCCAGTGGTATAGGCCTTAACCAATAGCTTCCCGTCCATGGCTTCCAAATTGAGCATGGCATTTTTAGTCGCATTTTTAACTACCCCTAAATCACGATATGGCATATAATACTGTACAAAGTCTTTGTACTCGCCAGGCATTATCCAGCTAAAATCGGGCTGGTTATCGGTATACACCCCACACATTAGTTCGATGTACGGGCCATCCTCATCGGTTAGGTTTCGATCCCAAGCTTGTCCAAAGTCGCCATTTCCCCAAGTCCATTGCTTTTTACCTGGAGAAATATGATGATTAGCTACGTGCAGTAAGCCACCCTTACTATCGTTCTCATAACCACCCACAAAATTATACTTCGAAGCCACAGCCATATAAGAAGTGGGTACAGGAATATTTTTATATTTAGAAATATCAGTTCCAGGCGAATAATCTACCTTGTAATAGGTGCCCTTTGCTATTGGAAACGACGAAACGTCACGTTTTCCATGGTCAAAAACCGCATTAACATCGGGTGGAAAAACAGACTGATAGTCGTCGTTCACTTTTACAGCTGGATTTGCCCACCATAAAAATGTTTGCGGAAAAGGTGTACGGTTATAAAGTTGCCCTTTTATTTCTAAATAACTCTTATCTGGATACAAGGTAAAACCCATGGTAGCCTTGGTATGGAACATTCGCTCAACCTCGCTGCACCAAATCGTTGCGCTTCCATCCTCGTTAGCTTCAAAAGTAAAATCTATTGGATCGAAAGTAGAGGGTCTATGATGTTGTGGCCAATTAAACTCTATTCCTCCAGAAATCCATGGACCAGTTAGTCCAACAAGTGCAGGCTTGATCACTTGATTATAATAAATAAAGTCGCGGTTTTTTGTCTTGTCAAAAGCACGTTGCACTCTCCCGCCTAGTTCTGGTAAGATCATAATTTTTACAAAATCATTCTCTAAGTAAACCGCCTGATAAGCTTTATTTACCTTCTCATCTGCAATTTTCTCTATTACTGGATAAGGATAAACCGAGCCGCTACTTCCCTGATAAACACGTTTCTCTATAAACACAGGATTCTTTTCCGGTTTACCGATTTCATAGGTAGGAATAATCACCTCCTCTTGCCAAACTTTAACTTTATTCATTTACGCTATATTGTCTTTTTACCATGTAGTGGTATTATTTCTTTTTTTGTTGATTCTCGTCATTGCGAGCATAGCGAAGCAATCTAATGCCCCGTAAATACTTGATCCATTTCTTCTAGCGACTTACCTTTAGTTTCCTTCACCTTAGCTTTCACAAACCAAAAACCTAGTAAACAAATACCTGCGTAAATATAAAATGGGGTATAAGTACCTAATTGCTTTGCGATAAGCGGAAAAGTAAAAGTTAAAATAGCATAGGCAGCCCATAAAGAAATAACTGCTACGGAGGTTGCCGCTCCTCTTACCCTATTTGGAAAAATCTCTGATATTAACACCCAGGTTACTGGAGCAAGCGTCATCGCATATACGCCAATAGCTGCTAATAAAGACCAAGCTGCCAATGCTGATTGTTGCTGTAATAAATAAGCACTGATGATATATAAAATACATAGCACTAAAGCGCCAAATAGCATCAATGGTTTGCGTCCCAATTTATCGATTTGCCACATAGCTAATAACGTACAAACTAAATTTACCAAACCAATAAAAACTGTTTGTTTAAGTTGGTCGTCCTGACTAAAACCTACACTCTCAAAAATTTTGGCAGTGTAATTAAAGATGACGTTTATCCCGCAGAATTGCTGAAAGACCGCCAAGCCAATACCTACGATAACGGCGGGTAGAACAGATTTCTCGAATACGGCCTTATAACTAACCCTAGTATCACCAACTAAAGTATCCTGAATGGTGTGAGTCATTTTGTCGGCATAGGCCGCTCCACCAATTTTAAATAAAATCTTATTTGCTTTGGCCGCGTTTCCTACTTTAATTAACCATCGTGGACTTTCAGGCAGCCAAAGAACGCCCAACAAAAATAAAGCCGATGGTACAGCTCCCAAACCAACCATCCAACGCCAGGCATCTAAGCCTTCGTTTCGTAAGTAATAGTTAACCAAGTTTGTAATTAAAATCCCTATAACGATAGTTAATTGGTTAATAGAAACCATTCTTCCCCGCATGTGCGAAGGCGCTATCTCGGCAATATACATGGGCGACAATACCGAGGCCATACCTACGCCTATTCCTGCTACAAAACGGGCAATGATAAAAACTTCGCTATTATGCGAAAATGCCATTGCTAGGGAAGAAAAAAAGAAAACCGCAGCAGCTATCATCAATCCTCTTTTTCGGCCAAACTTATCAGCAATGGTGCTGGCTAACACGCATCCTAAAATACAACCAAATGCTAAGGTTGCTGTTGCCAAACCTTCTTGAACTTCGTTAAAATTAAATTGCTGTTTTAAAAAGGGTAATGCTCCCGAGATTACGGCGAAATCAAAGCCGAACAAATAACCGCCTAAAGCAGAAATAAAAGAAATACCTAAAATATAAACACCGTTGAAGTTTTCTTTTTGATTTCCCATAGCGATTATTTTGATTTAAGCATGATTGCTTATAGTCAAAACTATGTATCCTAAGTTTAGCATCAAACTAGGCAACACTACATTCTGATGGATAAATACTTAAAATATATGGACAATATTATGGCGCTATTGGTGCAATGACCGGTACTGCTGTGGCGATATTCCTAAAATCTTTTTAAACATCCTAGAAAAATAAAGTTGGTCTTTTAAACCCAAGGCAAAGCTGATTTCTTTAATACTCAACTTACTTGATGTTAGGTAATCGCATGCTTTTTGGGCTTTTAAATAATTAAAATATTGCAATGGAGAATAGCCTGTTTTCTGTTTAAACAAATTATAAAAGTGAGAGGAAGAATAACCGAACTCTGCAGCTATTTTATCAATTTTCAAGGAGTCTTCAATGTTTTTTTTCATAAAAACAATTACGTTGGAAATAGAATCATTTTCGAACGTTGATGCTGTAGCTGACTTGGTTAAATCTTGATAAAGAAAAGACGAAATTAATTGCCATAAATTAAGATTCACAAATTCAATATTATGCATTACATAACCATTTTGTAACGCTTCTATCATAAAGCTAAATTGTTGCTCCAACTCTTCCTTGAATTTCAAATTCAGTTCTTTTCCACCAGTTAGGCCCATAAATTTTTCATAAAAGTAGTCGGCATATTGGCCAGCAAAATGTAGCCAGTAAATACTCCATGGATTAGCTTGATCAGCGTAATAATGATGTGCAACCTTAGGTGGTAAAATGAAAAAAGAATTGGCTATCAAGTTAATTTTCTCTCCTTTAAACTTAATTACGCCCCTTCCTCTCTGGCAGTAAATCAATACATATTCACCACAGCCTTGATTTCTCTTTCGCCAATGATTTTCGGCTAACGGAAAATAACCTATATCGGTAAGATAAAGATGTTGCGTTAAAGGATTGGTTTTAGCAGCAGTAATTAGCTTTTTAGGTAAAACCACGACTTGCTGACCGACAAAACCATCTTTAATTTTTTGATTGACCACACTAATTATCTTTAATTTTTACTACCAATACTGTATTTGTGTTAAAGTAGCTAAAATCAATTAAATAAACATCAATTTCTATTAAAGAAATTTAATAAGCCAATATTGTTTAATAAATAGCTCAAAAAACAGAAGTTTACATAATTTTTAAGTCTTTATTTGTGTGTAACTAAAATGTTAAACCAAATGAAACCAAAATTATTTTTACTGTGTAGTATCTTATTATTTACCACAATAACGACGCAAGCACAAACCAAACGCCTTGGCAATGAAACCGAACAGGCCAAATTACAACGAATGAAATGGTGGAACGACAGCCGTTTCGGGATGTTTATTCACTGGGGGTTATATGCAATGCCCGGTCGCCATGAATGGGTTAAGAAGTACGAAAAAATGAACAATGAAGAGTATCAAAAATATTTTGAGCTCTTTAACCCAGATTTATTCCAGCCAAAAGTATGGGCAAAGAAAGCAAAAGATGCTGGCATGAAATACATGGTATTAACTACCAAACATCATGAAGGTTTTAACCTATTTGATTCTCAATTTACAGACTACAAAGCCACTAACACACCTGCCAAACGCGATCTGGTTAGAGAATACGTGAATGCATGCCGTGGTGAAGGCTTAAAAGTTGGTTTTTATTATTCTATTATTGATTGGCATCACCCAGATTATACAGTGGATGTAGTTCACCCACAAAGGCCAAAAGATGATAATGAAGCTGAATACACTCGACTTAACAAAGGCCGCGACATGGCAAAATACCGCCAGTATTTACGCAACCAAGTAACAGAGCTATTAACCAAATATGGAAAAATCGATATTTTGTGGCTTGATTATTCATTTGCCGACAAAAATGGACATGGAAAAGGAAAAGACGATTGGGGTTCAGAGAGCTTGATTAAAATGATCCGAAAATTGCAGCCAGGAATCATCATCAATAATAGATTGGGGCTGAATGAATATAGTGATGGTGCAGATTTTGTAACTCCAGAACAAGTGAAACCTGCTGAACTTGCAAAATATAAAGGGCAGTCATGGGAAACTTGCCAAACGTTCTCTGGTTCATGGGGATACTACCGTGATGAAAATACTTGGAAAAGCAATCATCAATTATTAGATCTTTTGATTACTTCTACTGCTAATGGCGGAAACTTAATCTTAAATGTGGGTCCAACTGCAAGAGGTGAATTCGATTATCGTGCAAACAATGCACTAGACAGTTTGTCAACCTGGATGCATGCAAACAACAAAGCTATTTACAATTGCACCTATGCTCCAGCAGGTTTTGAGGCACCAAACAATACAAGGCTTACCTATAACCCGCAAACTAAAAGACTTTATGTGCATTTAATGGAATACCCAAGTTCTGGAACTTTTGACTTAAAAGGTTATGAAGGCAAAGTGAAATACGCA
>DATJDT010000002.1:0-4748 GCA_035497275.1 Pedobacter sp. | reverse complement strand
AAAATCATGGACTGTCGCGCAACTGTAATCTCGCCTCATTTTTGAGGAAGCGCTACTGGTCTATTTAGCCACTGCTAATGCGGGAAGGTGACCAGCAAGTCGAGAAAGTCAGGATACCTGCCTCGTTATATAATGACTTTATTGCCTCCGCGAAAGAGGAAAGTCAAAGTAAATACATGTCTGGTAAATCGATTCCAGCCAGCTTTTCTTTATTCTTTTTGGAGGTAATAATTAAGACAATATGTTGTAAAATTATTAATTAACCCAAAAAATGAAATTTAAAAACATTCTTACAATTGCACTACTAGTAGCTTCGCGATTAAGCTATGCCCAACAAATCGACAAAAAAAAAGCAATCGATCTTGACCAAGTAACCGTCACTTCATCACGTAGCGAAAAAAAAGTAATTGACGTTGGAAGAAGTGTAACTGTTATTACGAACGAACAAATTAAAGCTACTGGCGCAAATAGCGTAGCAGAGCTCCTATCACAACAAGAAGGTATTTATGTGGTTGGCACTGGGCAAAACCCCGGACAATTACAAAGTTTATTTATGCGTGGTGCCAATAACAATCAAACCTTAATTATGATTGACGGTGTGCGGATTACTGATGCGTCCAATACAGATAATGCAATCGACTTGAACGAACTATCATTAGCTAATATTGAAAAAATTGAAATCGTAAGAGGCGCTCATAGTACGCTCTATGGCTCATCAGCCATCGGTGGTGTCATCAACATTATTACGAAAAAGAATGACAAATCGGGTATTCATACCGACGTAAATTTGCAAACCGGCACATTTGGTAAAAAAACCTCGATGTTTAGTCAAAATGCATTGTTAAACTATTCGCACAAATCAGGACTTTATGCCAATGGAGCGATTTATAATAATAACACCAAAGGGTTAGATGCAACAATAGATACCGTAATCAATCCGAACGATTATGCCCACAATAACCGTGAAAGGGACAACTTTAGAAAGCTAGACTTGATTGGTAAACTAGGTTATAGAACAGATAAATTGGACTTATATGCTTCCTATAAAAATATCAATCAGAAAGCTGATATTGATGCCAGCGCCTACAAGGACGATCCGGCCAACACAGTTAGTTTTAAACGAAATTTAGTTACTTACGGAGCAGCCTATAAAGTAAATGATAAGCTTAACTTTAAATACATAGGCGGAAACTCAAATAACAAACGTGTTAACCTTAATGATTCATCTATCATTGATGATGCTGGCACCTATAACCACAACTACTTTAAGGGAATTTATCACGGCAAAACTAACACCCAAGAACTACAGGGTAATTATAGTACAAAAGGATTAAATTTTGTTGCGGGAGGCGGCTTTTTAAATGAAAAAATGAATATAAATACGCATTATTTCTCAAGTGCTTTTGGTGGTTTTGAAACTAAAAGTGATTTAACAGATTTAGCAATAGATGTGAAAACTTATCATCAATTTATCCATGCAGAAATAGACGGTAGCTTAGTGAATGATAAATATAGTCCATTTAGTTTAGCGCTGGGGATAAGAAATACAAATCATAGCCTCTTTGGAAACAATATTTCTTATGAAATCAATCCGTCTTTAAAGCTTACAGATGGAGGAATTTTGTACGCATCGTATGCAACAGGTTTTAACGCACCATCACTTTACCAACTTTATTCACCGGAGAAAGACTTCACTTCAAACATCTTAAGAGGAAACAAGACATTAAAACCAGAGGTTTCTAAATCGATCGAGTTCGGCCTCAAACAACAGGTTAATCAGTATACATTCTTCTCTTTATCTTTCTTCAAGACTATAGTAGAAAATAGTATTGACTATGTTTATTTATGGAACAATAAGACAGATATTGCATCCCTAAACTATCTTGATTATAGGGGTGACACCTACATTAATATTGGCAAGCAAACCAATCAAGGTATAGAATTGGGGGTTAGTTCAAAAATTGGTAATCAATTTTCAGTAAGCGGGAATGTGAGTATAGTTAATGGTAAATTAAATTACAATCCAACAAATATTGACACTTCCCATACGCATAATAACCACGTACAATTATACGCTAATGGTGCTTTCGTAAATAAATATACCGAAACTATTGGTCTGGTAAGAAGGCCGACAACAGCAAATATTAGCTTAACCTATAACCCTGTTGGTAAATTTTCTATCACGGGCAACGTAAGAGCTATCGGTGCAAGAAGCGACGTTTATTATAATTCATCACTTGGACCATATGGTGCTTTAACTACAAAAGGGGTTAGCAATTATACCCTGCTTGATTTTGTTGGCAATTATAAAATGACTGAGGCTTTAAAAATTGGTTTTAGGATGGAGAATACTTTTAATACTAAATACCAGGAAATATACGGATATACTACTCGAGGAAGAGGAATCTATGTTAATTTAAAATACTCACTTTAATAAATTACATACCTATGAAACCAACAATCACTAATTCAAGAACAATAGTGCTAACTGCAATTGTACTATTAACAGCTATTTTAAGAGTAATTATTGCTAACGATCACTCTCCATTAACCAATTTTACTCCAATTGGTGCTATCGCATTATTTGGAGGCAGTTATTTTACCGATAAACGTAAGGCTTTTATAGTGCCGCTTTTAGCGTTATGGATTAGTGATTTGTTCTTAAATTATTTTGTTTATTATCATCAATGGAAATGGTTTTATGATGGTTTCATTGTTACATACGCCAGCTATTTGTTAATGGTTATGATTGGTTTTTTCATTAAAAAGGTAAGCATCATTAATGTAACATTGGCAAGTATAATCGCTGCATTAGCGCATTGGATCATTACTGATTTTGGAGTTTGGTTAGATGGCCGTTTATATCCACAAACATATGAAGGTTTAATAGCTTGTTACGTAGCGGCAATACCTTATTTGAATAATATGGTAATTGGCAATCTCTTATTTGGGGCAATGATGTTTGGGGCTTTTGAATTAGCACAGAAAAAATATCCGTCAGTAAGGATAAACGCTGCATAAAGTTATGATATACTATATTACAGGAGGAGAACGCTCTGGAAAAAGTAAGTATGCGCAAGAATTAGCATTAAGACTTTCGGATAATCCAGTATATATTGCCACTGCAAGGATTTGGGATAAGGATTTTGAAAAGAGAATAGAACGTCATCAAAACGAACGGGATGAAAGATGGATCAATATCGAAGAAGAAAAATACATCAGTAAAGCAGCCATTAGCAATAAAGTAGCCGTAATTGACTGCGTAACACTTTGGTTAACCAATATTTATACGGACACTAAATTTGATATTGAAGAAGCACTTAAAGAAGCAAAAGCTGAGTTTGATAAATGGGAAGAAATAGAAGCAACTTTGATTATCATTTCTAATGAAATTGGTATGGGTGTGCATGCAGCAACAGAAATGGGTCGAAAATTTGTCGAGCTCCAAGGCTGGGTTAATCAATATATCGCTAATAAGGCAAACAAAGCTATTTTAATGATTTCAGGTATTCCAGTTAACCTGAAAGACTAAAAACAAATCGATGCAGACATTTCACATTGAGGCTATTGTTACACAGCAAGAAAGTGCCTTGAAACATAAAATTGATTTTAAAACAAAGCCAATTGGAGCATTAGGTCAATTAGAAGCTATTGCTACCCAAATTGGTCTTATTCAGAATACGGTTTCCCCTCAGCTTAAACAGCCCCATATCGTTGTATTTGCCGCCGATCATGGAATTGCCAACGAAGGTGTAAGCGCTTATCCTCAAGAAGTGACTTTTCAAATGGTTATGAATTTTTTAAATGGAGGGGCTGCTATCAATGTATTTTGCACCCAGCATAACATTGCTCTCACCATTGTTGATGCAGGCATAAAATATCGATTTCCAGCGGGCTTAAATGTTGTTGACCAGAAAATAGGAATGGGTACGAAGAACTTCCTTCATGAACCCGCAATGGAGATTGAACAGGCAATTGATTGCATTGCTAAAGGCGCTACTTTGGTAAACAAAATTTACAAGACAGGGTGTAATGTCATAGGTTTTGGTGAAATGGGAATTGGCAATACATCATCTGCCAGTGTGTTAATGAGTATGATTTGTGAAATTCCGATAACGCAGTGCGTAGGTAAAGGAACTGGACTTAATGACGTAGGTGTCTTCGATAAAATTGAAATCTTAAAAAAAGCTATTCACGTACATCAAAAACCAACAACAACACTCGCTACACTAGCTACTTTTGGTGGTTTTGAAATTGCTCAAATGTGTGGCGCTATGCTTCAGGCAGCAGCCAACAGAATGTTAATTATAGTGGATGGATTTATTTCGAGCGCAGCATTTTTAATCGCACATAAAATCAACCCACTTATTTTAAATTATGCAATTTTTGCACATCAATCTAATGAACAAGCTCATCATAAAATGCTTGAATACCTTAAGGTTAAACCAGTGCTTCAATTAGATATGCGTTTAGGTGAAGGTAGCGGAACCGCTATTGCTTATCCCATTATCCAATCTGCAGTTAATTTTATCAACGAAATGGCTAGTTTCGAGCATGCAGGTGTATCTACTAGCGAAGTTACAAATTAATGAAACAAGAAATTCGCATATTTTTTACGGCTTTAATGTTTTTTACGAGAATCCCTTGTCCAAAATGGACCGACCACTCCCCTAGCTATCTTGCAAAGAGCCCTAGGTATTTTCCGATGGTCGGAATTATTGTTGGCAGCATTGGTGCCTTAATGTATT
>DATJDT010000001.1:0-4680 GCA_035497275.1 Pedobacter sp. | reverse complement strand
GTTCTTCGTTACGATAAATGGAAAGCAAGAAAAAGTGAAGGCTGAACCAGGAAGTTACCTTACCTTAAACCGTAAATGGAAAGATGGTGATGTAGTTGACCTGCGTATGCCTTTTCAGTTTCATTTAGACCCTGTGATGGATCAACAAAATATAGCTAGTTTATTTTATGGACCTGTTTTATTAGCGGCCCAAGAACCTGCACCTCGTAGCGATTGGCGTAAAGTAACTTTAGCGATAGATGATATCAGTAAATCGATACAAGGTGACCCAAAGAAATTGCAGTTTGTAATTGATGGTGTAACTTATAAACCTTTTTATGAAACCTATGGACGCCATTCTGTTTACCTAGACGTGACGTTAAAATAGGAACAAGAAAATCGTACTTAATCCCTACGCAAGCATACTGGTGTAGGGATTATTTTTTGTGGCAATGGGTATTCCTTCCAGTTTGTTATGTCATTTAGTTATTACATTGACTAAAAAATAAATATAAAAATAGTTGTTTGATTAAAAAGTTTATATATTCGTGTACATTAACGTTAAAAAAGATCAAAGCTAACTAATACGCATACGCTTGTTTGCTTTAATTCACCTAAATTAAAGCGATTTTTTTTAACTTATTTACGGGTACGTAAACGGTGATATAACAGCACTGTTTATTAACGAATTAAAATATGCCAAATATCAAACAAACCAAAGTTACTGGAGCAGTCCACGTAAACTCTCTGAGTGCAAGGGAGACTTTTATCTCGATGCTTATTTTAGGCGGCTTGTTTTTTATATTCGGTTTTATTACCTGGATCAACGCAATCTTAATTCCATATTTTAAAATTGCCTGCGAACTCAGCAATTTCCAATCCTATTTGGTAGCGTTTGCTTTTTATATATCCTATTTCATTATGTCGCTCCCATCATCCTACCTTTTAAAACGGGTAGGATTCAAAAAAGGCATTATGTACGGCTTATGGGTAATGGCGATCGGTGTTTTTATATTTATACCCGCAGCATTGAGTAGAACTTATGAAATCTTTCTACTCGGCTTATTTACCATAGGTTCTGGTTTAGCTGTATTACAAACCGCCGCAAACCCTTATATCACAATTCTAGGCCCAAGCGAAAAGGCAGCAAAGCGGATTAGCTTTATGGGAATATGCAATAAAGGAGCTGGCATTTTAGCGCCATTAATATTCGCTTCGGTCATATTTAAGGTGGCGGATAACGATATGTTAAAACAACTGCCTTTAATGAATGCTATTGAAAAAAACGAGGCCCTGGATGAGCTAATTAGACGGGTGATTCTTCCTTATAGTATTTTGGGAGCGGTACTCACTACGTTAGGTGTATTAATTCGTTTTTCGCCTTTACAAGAGATTGATACTGAACAAGAGGATGAAACCTTATCAAGCTTAAATGCTGATAAGAAAAACCTTTTCGACTTTCCTTATTTAATATTGGGTGTTTTAGCCATCTTTTTTCATGTCGGCACTCAGGTAATTGCAATCGATACGATAATTCCCTACGCAAATTCTATGGGGATGCCGATTATGGAAGCGAAAGTGTTTCCCTCTTATACCTTATTTACAACTATTATAGGCTATGCCCTTGGAATTATCCTTATTCCGAAATACATCTCACAAGTAAATGTGTTGCGTATTTGCACGCTCTTAGGAGCTGTACTGACCCTTTTAATCATCTACATCAGTGGGAGTTATACAATGCTGGGTCATACTACCGACATTTCGATCTGGTTTATTGTTTTGCTGGGCTTGGCCAACTCATTGGTGTGGGCAGGAATTTGGCCTTTAGCATTAAAAAATCTTGGCCGCTTTACAAAGGTGGGAGCATCAACTTTAATTATGGCACTTTGTGGAAGCGCAATCTTCCCGCTTATATATGGATATGTTGCTGATCAATCAGATGTAAGAACAGCCTATTGGATATTATTTCCTTGTTACCTCTACTTGGTATTTTATGCTTTTTACGGACACCTCATCAAAACCTGGTTTCCGAATTTTAAAAAGAAAGTTAAACCATCTTAAAAAATATACTAACCAAATTTAATATAAACCAACTATAACCGAAAATGAAATGAATGCAGAAACAAATTGAAACAAATTTATTTAACCGCTAAATGTTACATCAGGAATTCTAATTCCTGCAATCATTAAAAAAATTAATTCAAAAGAATGAAAAAACAACTATTATTAAGCAATTCTTCTTTTCTTAACTTTTACAAGGTTTCTAAGATAAAGCATGCAATTTTATGTGTTGCTCTTTTAATGCTCTCTGCTAGCGTAAATGCAGCTACAGAGAAACTTGCAAAAGAAACAAAAGTTAGTAAAACAACTGGAACTTTTTATGTTAAAGACATAATAGTAAAGGGTACAGTAAAAAACGATGCTGGAGAGGCATTAGCTGGTGCTACCGTAAATGTGAAAGGTACCAATATCCGCGTGGCAACTAATGCTGAAGGCGAATTTCAAATCAACAGTCCTGAGGGTGGAACCCTAGTTTTTACTTATGTTGGTTATTTTTCGCAAGAAATCAGCGTTGGTAATAAATCGCTGATAAATGTTACACTCCTCGTAGATACCGAGAAATTTCAGATGAACCAAGTGGTAATTGTAGGCTATGGCACGCAAAAACGGTCTGATATTACAGGATCAGTAAGTTCTGTACCTAAAGAAAGGCTATCTAAATTGCCAGTAACTAACGTACTTCATGCAATGGAAGGCGCAGTAGCGGGTTTAAAAGTAACCCAAACTTCTTCTGTGCCAGGAAGTTCAGCAGGAGTGCTCATCAGAGGCGTGAATTCAATTAACGCAAATACTGCCCCCTTAACCGTCATTGATGGTGTACCATTTAGTAATCTTGGAGGTTCTATGAACGATATTAATCCAAATGATATCGAATCAATAGAAATTTTAAAGGACGCCTCGGCAGTTGCCGTATACGGTACCCGTGGATCGAGTGGGGTAATATTGATCACCACCAAAAGAGGTAAAACTGGAGAACCTACGATTAGATATAGCGTGTATGCTGGACCAGAATACCAGAAAAAAACGCTAACTCCGCTAAACGCAGAAGAATATGTGCAAAAATATATTGATTTTCTTGCACAAAGAGGTCAGACGCCCACTGCTACACCTGTTCCAAACCAATATGAAATAGAAAATTATACCGCAGGTAAAACAACAGATTGGATGAAAGAGATTTCTCAACAAGGAATGATTCAAGATCATAATGTGAGCATTTCTGGCGGTAGCGATCGTATCAAATATTTCGTTTCAGGTGCTTATCAAAAACAAAAGGGTGTTTTAAAGGGCTATCAATATCACCGTGCTTCTATACGTTCAAATTTAGATGCTAAGCTAACAGATTGGCTAACGGCTGGAACATCTTTGTTCGTTGCGAACAACAATACAGATGGTGGTACCGTGAGATATACCGCTGCTATGCAAATGAGTCCCTATGGAAGACCATACGAAACAAATGGTAAATACACTATTTACCCTATGTTCTCTGAAACAAATTTTAGAAATCCTTTACTAGGTTTAAACTCTGACGTATTGAATAGGGATAAAAACCTAAACGGAATATTCTATACAGAAATTAAGCCCAAATTTTTAAAGGGACTTAAATATAGGATGAATGCCAACTATGCATTTTTACCTTCTCGTACCAACACCTACAGTGGTTTAGATGCTGGTGACACATTTGGTGGATCTGCCGGTATTAGTAATACCGAAACCGAAAGCTGGATTGTAGAAAATATCCTTACTTACGATAAAACGTGGGGGGGACATCATATCGATTTAACGGCATTGTATAGTGCACAGGAAAAAGAATATAGAACAAATGGTACCAGTGGTAAAACATTTATCAATGATGATTTATCGTTTAATAATATGGGGGCCGCAGGAGTGGTAACAGCCAACTCTTTTTACAGCAGAGAAGCCTTAATTTCTCAAATGGGTAGATTAAATTATGCTTACAAAAGTAAATACCTGTTTACCGCTACGGCTAGACGAGATGGTTATTCGGCTTTTGGATCTGGAACCAGTAAGTATGGTCTTTTTCCATCAGTTGCCATAGGATGGAATATTTCTAGCGAAAACTTCCTGAAAAACGTTAAACAAATTGATAATATTAAACTAAGAGCTTCTTATGGTACTTCAGGTAATCAAGCTGTTGGTGTTTATCAAACAATTACTACACAAGGGGTAACCAAATATATCTACAACGGGGTAACTGCTACAGGTTTAGTATCAAGCTCTTTGTTGGCTAATGGAGTGTTGGGAAATGTGAACTTGAATTGGGAAAGCACTACAGGAACCAACTTAGCGGTTGATTTTTCATTGTTTAACAATAGGATTACTGGTACTGTAGAAGCTTATCAAACTAAAACTAAAGATGTATTGCTAAGCCGTAGATTACCGAATATAACCGGTTATGCAAGCATTTTCGATAATTTAGGAAGTGTTAAAAATAAAGGGATTGAGGTTACTTTAAATACTATTAACATCAATAAGAACGATTTTACATGGTCTACTGGCTTAAATTTCTCTGCCAACCGTAATAAAATTGCTTCATTGTACGGCGATAATAAAGATGATATAGGAAATAAATGGTTTATTGGAAAACCTTTATATGCGATTTATGATTACCAATTGGCTGGA